>DATLVY010000078.1:0-2602 GCA_035576845.1 Candidatus Acidiferrum sp.
CCAGAAGGCATCCTTGGCAGCGCCTTCGGCCTCAGCAGCATCGTCGCTGCCGGCACCCACTATGCTCGCAGCCGCCGTGACCTACTGACCGCCCTGCTCAAACGACGCTAGACAATCGTTTGACAAAACGCAACATACCGCCCGGTTTATGGGCGGTATGTTGTGTTTCAGCCAGTTGTCGAGCATCCCAGTTTCATGAGATTATCATTTAAAGGAGTTAACAAATATGTTCAATATAACCTATTACGGATTTCATGCACTGGCACTGCTAACCCACTGCGTTGCCGCACTGCTGCTCGTATGGTTAATTATCAAATTTTTGCCAAGAGTACTGAAAGCAGTCAGCTTGCAAGCAGCCGTTGACGAGAATACTTTGCGCTGGTTAAATACCGCGCTGATTGGCTTTACGCTTCTCTTTGCGATTATCCAGCCGTTCATTGTTTTCCTGACTAGCCAATACCCTTGGTGATAGCTCGAGTGATCATCATGTATCCTTCTTTTTTGCTTCTCAAAAAGTGGACGATGCTTTGCATCAGGACAAAATGATCCGCAAAGCAAAAACCCGCACAAGGCGGGTTTCGCACTACTTTAAACAACGACAGGAGTCGGTCAAGTCGGTTTCGATAATCAGAACTTTCAGCCAGCCAATTATCGAAAAGGTTGTTTCCGTATGATGGAAAAGGACTGGAATAAGGACAACTCTCATTCAATGCCTCCCTTTGTAGTGCTTAGCAGTCGCTAATATCTACTATTATATCACATACACACCATCGCGTCAAATAATATTCTGAATTGGTAGCCACGTGCATCAACCCTATTCCGCCTTGGATCTCCTATGTGTATAATCAGTGCCACGCTACCTCAAGTACGAGTTCTTTCAGATCTAGACAGGAGACACGTTTATGCACGACCTTTTTTGCGGCGCTTGTGGTCTTCGTTTCGGCAGTCCGACCCCGCAATGCCCAAGATGTGGAGCGCTCACAACGCCCATCCCTACCCAACCCATTTCTACCATTCCCAATCAGCCAACAACCATGTACCCGGCGCCATTTTCGCCAAACACCGCTACTCAGTTAACCGCTGCGGCGCAAAAAAAGTGGCGCCCTAAAAGGCCACTTGTTATTGCATGTGCTGCTGCTTTGATTTTAGTGCTAGGGGGTTTGTTGCTTTTGGTTCGTAGCCAGACACCTACGCGCCATGGCACCACGCCTTTTAGTACCACCATCGGCGGAATCACTTACAGTTTGGGAATAACTGATGGGTCAAATGGGCCTGATCCGTTTGCCTCCAATGACCTCAACCAAATTGAAGTCCTGGGCCTGATTTTTACCGCGAACAAGCAAATCGCGGCGAGCGACAATCACTTTACGGTAATTCTCAACGCGACGCTCAGCAGGTCAAATACCGATCAGGACCAATCGGAATCAATCGGGGTTGAGCAATTACGCGGGGCCTATCTTTCGCAGCTCGATTACAATGCGGTAAGCAGCGTAAAAATGCGCATCTTGGTGGCTAATATTGGCACTAAGCCAATTGCCGACCAGGCGGCTGCTCAGGTATCGGAACAGATTGTAGACTACGAAAAAAACGCGCCGTCTTACGACCATTTTGTCGGCGTAGAAGGGTTCCCTTTTAGCCGGACAGTAACCTATGGCTTGCCCACTTTGGCCGCCAACGGCAACTGTCTGCCGGTTATATCGCCGAGCGCCTCGAGTGACACCCTGAACGACAAGGTGTCTTCTTGTTTTCACCGGGTTATATCCCCTGATAGTTGGCAAAATCCGTACGAGGTCGACTTTATTCGGTCCCTGAATCTCAGCAGCCGGACCATTCTACTTTCTGCAGACACCGACGACACCTACTCGGTGGATTTCGCAAGCTTCATGAAAACGCAGTTGAGTACTGATGGCTATCAGGTTGTTGAGATCGATTACAAAGAAAGCTCGTCCTCGATTGCCAATTTCCTTGTACAAGTTAGCGCGCAAGAAGGGCAGGGCGTCGTGTTTGGGTTGTGGATGGATACCGGTTATCCCACCCAACTGAGCCAGATTCGTGACGGCGCCGCTGCCCAAGGCATTCCTTTACCGACGGCTATGGGTGGTGGAGCTTTTTACGAAGTGAAGGGATACGCTGCAGGTGATTTTACGAACGAGTATTTCTCTTCCACTGTATACGGCGATGGGCCAAATCAGCTTCAAGAGGCATTCCAGGCTCAATACCGGCTCATTTACCACAAGGATAGTCTGCCAAAACAGCTCTCGCTAACCCAGGCGATGCTGGAGTATGATGCTTTCTCGGCCTTCCAGAAAGCCGTCGGCCGCAGCAGCGACCTGACCCCTCTGGCCGTGGAGCAAAGTCTGGAATCGCTATCGTTTACTGGCATAACCGGGCCGATCCACTTTGGCAGCGCAGACAGCAACCCTGGTAACAACCGGCCGCTTTATATACTCTGCGCTAAAAACGGCACGGTGCACTGGTTGGTGGAGTATATCACCTTAACCAAAAAGATCATGGGCGAGCCATTGTCGGTTTGCTCGTAACATAAGCTTGAGGAGCTGAAAGATAGGGCCAAAAACCCTATCTTTTTTACTGCCAAACGCAT
>DATLVY010000079.1:0-10902 GCA_035576845.1 Candidatus Acidiferrum sp.
GGTGCATTAGATAAACCGACCGATGGCAGCATCGAAGTTGACGGCCAAGATATCACCAAACTCAGCGACCACGCGCTGATTAAATACCGCGCTCAAAAAATCGGTTTCGTGTTTCAGGCTTACAACCTCGTGCCCAACCTGAGCGCGCTACAAAACGTGGTGTTGCCGATGGAGTTTGCCGGCGTGCCGCGCAGACAACGCGCGCCGCGCGCCAAAGAGTTACTCGCTCAAGTCGGCCTCACCGAAGATCAAATGAAACGTAAGCCCGGCAAGCTCAGCGGCGGCCAACAGCAGCGTGTCGCCATTGCCCGGGCTTTAGCCAACAAGCCGAAGCTTATTCTGGCTGACGAGCCAACCGGCAACCTTGATAGTCAGACCGGCAAGATGATCTTCGACCTGCTGCATAACCTGGCCAAGACCCAAGACACCACCATCGTCACCGTGACACACGACCTCAGCATTGCGGGCCGTACCGATAAAACTTTTATGCTCGAGGACGGCAAGTTAACAGAGGAAAAACACGGAAACGCCAACCACTAGTACAACAAATCTTTTTCACCACTAAAATACCGCTGAGCAACGAGGGCAATTTTATGGTGATAATCATCCCAGTTTTCGGGAAATGATTTTTGATTGACGCTTATATCGACCGAGGAACCATCCTGAAGGCGCGCCTTAACCGAAAAATTGTAACTTGGATCTTGATGAGCCTGCAGCAATTCACGCACAGGGCAGGCGCACAGTGCGTAAACCTCAGCTTCTTCTAGTACGTATTCCTCAAGCAGCGCGTTGTCCTCGATCATATATAACTCGACGACATTATTATGTGATGTGCCGTTGGTATTAAAACCAACAAACAAGCGGCGGCCGAGACGGATAATTTCATCAGGCGCATAGTGTTTACCCAACTCTTCGTCGACTTCGCGCAAGCCGTCGGTCAACTTTTCGCCAGCTTTATAGTGCCCGGCGGCACTGACATCGAGCAAATTCGGCGCCCAGGTCGAGCGCGGGCTGCGCTGCTGGTAGATAATTGCCGGCTCGGGATTACGAGTCACGATCCATAAATTAAACGTGCCAATCCAATCACCATCGACATATGCCTGCTTACGGGTTTTGATTTGGCCGCTTGGTTCAAACATTGGCGGTAATAAAATATCAACTTCTTCCATGGGGCTCCTTTGGTTTTATTATACGGCTATACCGACGTAATCTTATGCAGCGTCTTTAGGTTGCGTATCGTCATAGCGTTTTTATACTTTGGCTTGGCCATATATTTGGATGACGAGGCTTTCAGGGTCATGCCTTTTTGGACACGCCAATAGACAACACTATCGCCAGTTTGAAAAGTTTCGATGGCTGGGTCGGAAACCACAATATCACTCACTAAATCGTCCGCCAAGTCCGGCTCAATAAAAATAACATAATGCTGGAAATATTCGTCGGAAGCATCAAAGGGATATTTGGAAGCCGCTTCCCTAACCCACCCTAGTGAGTATACAAAAATCCGGGCCGGGTACGAAAAACTCTCGCCTACACCCGTTTCGAGTTTCTGCCGTAACCCAGCGATATCCGCCGCCCCGCTCTCGAATAGCACATTACCGCTTTGCAAAAAAGTTTTAACGTTTTTAAAACCTAGTCCTTCAAAGCACGCCTGCAAATCTGCCATTTTTATAATCCTGCCGCCAACGTTTATTCCACGCAACAACGCAACATATTTCATACAATCATTTTATACTGAATGGTATGGAAAAAATGCAAGCAATTATTGTGCTCGGTGGTGGCATCAACCAGGCCGGACAAATCCCCGAGCATGTCGTTAAAAGAATTGACCGCGCCCTGGAGCTATCCCACGGTAAAATTCCAATCATTATGGCTGGCAAATGGAGCCTGCTCATTACCTACACCCCACCTACAACCGAGGCTCGGGCAATGCGTGATTATGCTTTGCAGCACTCTCCCAGCGCCAACCCCGATCTATTTTTGCTCGAAGAAAATTCCATGGATACCGTCGGTAATGCTTGTTTTAGTGGGTCAGCCTTTTTAGAGACTCGCAATTGGCGCAATATTTTGCTCATAACTTCAGAGTTTCATATCCCCCGTTCACGATATATTTTTGAAAAAGTACTCGGGCCAAGTTACAGATTAACCTTTGAGGCCACCAGCAGCGGTTTGTCGGCTGACGAATTGGCCAACAAAATTACTATGGAAAATAAAGTCCTCAACTTTTGCAAACAGCTGTTGGAACCACTGCCCACTGGCGACCTACAGGCAGTCCGCAATATGCTCGAGACCATGCCTGGTTACAGCCCGTCGCCCCGTTATAGCCGCGAACAACTTTTGGGAATTATACATACCGGTTCGGTTGTGCCCGATATGTATGGGCTGAGCGGCAGCTAATCTGTTACAATAGCGTGTATGAGTTTATCTATCGGTATCGTCGGCCTGCCAAACGTTGGCAAATCAACTTTGTTTAACGCCCTGACTGCTAATAACGTGCTGGCGGCTAATTACCCATTTGCCACGATCGAACCAAATACCGGCGTTGTGCCGGTGCCGGACGATCGGTTGGCGAAACTCCAAAAAATGTACAATGCCGAGCGTGTGATACCGGCAACAGTCACCTTTGTGGACATTGCCGGGCTGGTAGCTGGCGCGAGCAAAGGTGAAGGTTTGGGCAATAAATTTTTAGCCAATATCCGCGAATGTAATGCGATTGTGCATGTCGTACGCGCCTTTGCTGACAGCGACGTTGTGCATGTTGCCGGCGAAGTTAACCCAAAAAGTGATACCGAAATTATTAACACCGAGCTTTGCCTAGCCGACTTGCAAACGCTCGAACAACGCCTCGGCCGAGCCCAAAGGGAAGCCAAGGCGAACCCTAAGGCCAAAGCCACGGCAGCGTATCTCGAAAGTCTCAAAGCTTATTTAGAGCGCGGCGTTCCCCTCTATACCCTTGCCGATCTCGATCAAGACGCCATCCGGGATCTGCATTTACTAACTGCTAAGCCAGTCATTTACGTTTTTAACGTTTCAGAAGCAGAACTCAAAAACGAAGCCAAAAAGCAGCAGTTGACTCAGCTTGTAGCGCCCGCCCAAGCGGTTTTTGTCTGCGCCAAACTTGAGGAAGAACTACAGGCCTTAAGCCCTGAGGAAGCAAAAGAACTGCTTGCCGACTACGGCCAAACCCAGTCCGGCCTCGAGCAATTGATTAAAGCCGCCTACCAGACCCTCGGCCTGCAAAGTTTTTTAACCGCCGGCCCCAAGGAAGTTCGTGCCTGGGCGGTTCCCCAGGGAAGCACCGCCCCGCAGGCTGCCGGTGTCATTCATAGCGACTTCGAACATGGCTTTATCGCCGCCCAGATTGTAAATTATCATGATCTTATAGAATCCGGGTCCGAAACAGCCGCCAAGGCAGCTGGAAAAGTCCGCACCGAAGGTAAAACATACATTATGCAGCCAGACGATGTTGTCGAATTTAGGTTTAACGTTTCAAAATAAAAGCACCTAAGACCAAACGATCTTAGGTGCTGCAACCTGGGCTAAAGGCCCTGGGTCATTTGCTGGGCTATAGCTTGGTTATCGGGTGCAATGCGCCGATCCCACGTGATACGTGCCGCGCGGCTTCTGGCGAAATACCAGCGCAAAGCCTCACGCGTCCACGAAAGTGCGCTTTCATCCTGTTTGGCAACCCGTACCAAGCGAAGTAGCGTTTCGGCAGGAACCCAGAAGTCTCTTAGGGCTTCGGGGGATGGGTTGCAAACATAGGCGTCAACGTCTTTATTTTCCGGACCAATAAGCGCGTTTAGGACACGATAATTACCGTAGTCGATGCCAAATCCGGCGCCGTGCCTGCGGACTAATAGGCAGCTTTCGTGACCACCCGGGAGGTTACGAAGAGCCTCTTCCAAAGCATCACGTACCCGACGGTCACTATGCACATAAGCTCTGGCCTGCGTGGCGCTTCGAGGGTTTTGAAGCGCAAAACTGGCTACCATCCCCGGCACAGAAAAGAACGACAAACTATCAGTTGGTATCCTTTGCTTGGCAACAGAGCAATTAGCCGCCGTCCAGAAGTCTAGCACAGCGGTTAAACGCATACTGTACGACAGCGCATAGACTTGGTTCCAAGCATCCATGGTGCCAGTGAAGGTACCATCCCACCACTTTCTTACCTTTGCCGAATCGACTGCTTGGATACCAGGCGATAGCCGCGACAATATATCGGCACTGATTTCAGCCGCTGCTTCAATTCGCGTCGGGTCATACAAATGTTCTGGGTAATCGTTCATCAGAAACTCCCTTTTTACAACAAAGTTACAATCGAATGATCGAATTATATTCTAAGCTTAAACTGCACAAGCTGCAAACTGCATGTTACCGACGCCACTGAGTAGCTGCAATAGCCGAGGTTGTGCCTTTAAATTCCATAGCTAGCTTAAAGGCTGCGTCATGAGCGGCGTCCTCGGTATGATCATCGAGCGGTGCCAGGATTACGTGGCCGTACTTTCGCTCTAACGCGCGATGAATAATTAAATCGGTAAGCCAGGGGTTTTTAGGCAAAACCGGGCCGTGGCTGTAGGTACCAAAAACGTTTTTGTAAACTGCGCCTTCGGTGCCGTCTTCACCATTATTGCCCCAGCCAGCAACAATTTTGCCGAGGGGCTGGATCTTTGGCCCAAGATAAGTGCGACCGCTATGATTTTCGTAACCAACTAAAATACGTTTGCCCGTTTCTGCAAACTCACACTCCGACGCCATGTGGGTCATGAAGCGTACCTTACCCGCATCGGTGTGCAAATCAAGCACGCTTGCACCCTTAAGTTCAGGACCGTCAAACGGTTTGTAGTAATGGCCAAGCAGCTGGTAGCCGGCACAAACACCTAAAAACACTACTCCATCTTCAGCCGCTTCGCGTAAAGACTTCGCCTTGTGTTGGATATCTTCAGAGGCAATCTCCATTTCACGGTCGGCAGCGCCATGGAATAAAATAACATCATATTTTTTAAAGTCTGGTATCTGCTTCACAAAAATCTGGTCAGCCGAAGTTTCTATCCCTCGCCACTGACAACGACGCTCGATAGCAAATAGATTGCCGCGGTCGGCCGCCACGCTGGTCAGCGTTGGGTATAGATGAGCGATTTTAAGTGACATTTTTTCAACTTTTTTGTTCATATTATTCTTCCCAGAAGTGTTTAACCCAACCGCGTTTTTGCATAATACGGCGTAGCTCGTGAGTAGGCGTATAGCCACACAGGATATACACAGTACCGCCCGGCTTAACATTGGCTAGCCCAGCGTCGAGCGCTGTCTCCAAATCGGTTATAAGGTTTAGTTTATTCACTGGTACCTCGGCATACTTCAGTCGCAGGGCGATTTCTTCAGCCTTATTGCCGCTACAGATAGCCCCCGAGACCTGGCTAGCAATCTCCTCAATATCCACGTCCCAAAGCCAAGCAAAGTCTTCACCGTCAACTAAGGTGCGGCTAAAAGCAAACATAAACTGCTTTTTACCTGGATGCTGGGCAATAAGACGCATGACTAAGTTAAACGACGTCGGGTTTTTAACAAACGATAAATACACTGTTTTATCGTCAGCCTTAATTTTTTCTAGCCGGCCAAAGGCGGTGCGTACATTGTTGAAGGCTTCCTGCACGTTATCTAGCGATAATCCTGCACTCAGGCCAGCCGCAATGGCTGCCGTGGCGTTATAAACGTTGTGCAGCCCAGGCAATACCACAGTGACAGCTAGTTTCCCATTGGGTAAACGAAGTTGTAGCTGGCTGGGCCCCTCGCCGTCCTTGGCAAGTGTAACGTCCGTTGCCGACACGTCTAACTTGGGCAATTCGTAACCACAATTCGGGCAATGGTAGATGCCAAGGTGCGATAAATAGGCAACTTCGTAGAGTAAATCATGGTTACAGCGGATGCAGCGGATAACATCGGCCGACTGTTCGGGAACTTTAGTACCAACCTTCAGTGTTTCGAGGCCAAAAAATAATTTCTTAGCCTTGGCGTGTTGCCCAAAGTTGGCGACTTGTGGATCATTGCCGTTGAGCACGATGGTCGCAGTCGGCGGCAAGGCCTCAAGCACCTTATCTATCGCCGCTGCCACGGAGTATAATTCGCCATATCTATCCAGCTGGTCGCGAAAAATGTTAGTTATCACCACAACGTCTGGTTGAATTTCTGGCACAGCCTGCGGCATGGTTGCTTCGTCGATTTCAAAAATTAATACGTCGTGGTCAAGCTTACCAAAAAGGCTCGCCGAATTCACGGCCACCGATGTTACACCCTGCAGCAGATTAGAGCCAGTTCGATTATGTCCAACTTTATGCCCCGCCGCATCGGCAATCGCCGATATCATCCGAGCAGTGGTGGTTTTGCCATTACTACCGGTGATAATAATTTTTTTGGCACTACTTCTGGACATGACTGATTTTAGAATATTTGGGTCAATTCGGCGTGCCACCATGCCGGGCAAGCTTGTCCCGCCGCCTATCCGAAAAAAGCGCCCGGAAATTCCCGCCATTTTACCAGCCGAAATCGCTAAAGCCAGCCGAGCCCGATGAAGCATCTTCATACCCATAGATACCTATCAGTGTAGCAATTACAGATCAGGCGGGCAAGCAGCCCTGGCCTAGGAAATTTTCGAGAGCAGATAAAATCGCTCACGATTGCCTTTGGCGCCAGCGACCTCACTGTCGGCTTTGTGACGTATCACAAAATGCTGCTTTGCCCATTGTTCAAAATCGTGTACAATCTCACGCCGCAGACGGTCGTTTTTTATGACACCCTTGTGCTTGACGCTATCCCCTGCCTCAAACTGCGGCTTAAGCATTGCGACGATTTTAGTATTCGGACTGCTTAACATTGCAACATGTGGCAAAATTTCACGCAGACTGATAAAGCTCACGTCTATCACGACAATGTCGGGCTCCGCAGACAGCCTGCGCATGCTGCGAATGTCTGTTTTTTCATGAAGTTCAATCGCCGGATTGCCGCGGAGGCTTGGATGCAGTTGATCTGTCCCGACGTCCACGGCAATCACTTTCTTGGCCTGATGCTGCAAGGCATAATCAGTAAAACCGCCGGTGCTGCTGCCGACATCAAGGACAACCCCGCCGGCAAAATCTAAATGCAAAGCCTTGGCCACCGAAGCGAGTTTAAGCCCAGCTCTCGAGACATATTGCTCGCTTGCAAGTAACATGACACTGTCCGCTTCGTTAACAAAAAAACCGGGCTTAGTTGCGGTTTGGCCATTAACCTGCACCTTGCCAAGTTTTATCCAGCTTTCGGCCTGTGACCGGGTCGGCGTCAGGCCTTTTAGAACTAAAAAATTATCAAGTCTGTATTTCATCGTCAAAAAGTGTTGATGCGCTTGAGGTTTAATAAAATACCCTCAAGCGCATCAGAATGAATAATGTGGCTGCGGGTTATACCCTTCCAACACCCACCGCCAATGTATATACCCTCGCAGTCCCCCATGATGCTCACGTCCCCCAACATATAGAGCACCTGCCGTTAGTGTAGCACCCCGCTGCCAAAAATAAAACAAGCTATTTTTTGCGCTCTAAATAATCACCGGTTCGTGTGTCGACCTTGATAATATCGCCCGCTTTTATAAAGGCCGGGACCTTAGTAGCGTAGCCCGTCTCTAGTGTGGCATCCTTCATGACGCTGCTCGTTGTATCACCCTTAACCACACTTTCGGCATAGATAACTTCTAAATACACGCTATTGGGTAGTTCGATATTAATAATATTGCCACTAAACGATTGCAGATTAACTTCGCCGCCTTCTTTTAGATAATGGGATGCTTCATCAACGGCGTCGGCGGCTAATTCAAACTGCTCGAACGTGACATTATCCATAAAATGGTAACTAGTACCATCGTTATATAAATATTGCACGGTGCGGTTTTCAACCCGCGCCGGCTCGATTCTATCGGAACCCTTAAAGGTCTTTGGAATAACCGACCCATCAAGCAGGCTTTTAACACGCACGTTAACAATCGAGCCGCCGCGGCCCATGACTTTTTGCGAATAGTCGACAACCCGGTAAGGTTTACCGTCAAGCTGAATAAGCGTGCCTTTTTTGAGCTCGGTGATTGAGTACATTGCAGTAAATCCTAGCTAGCAGCTACAAAAGGTAAAAGTGCTAAATGTCTGGCACGCTTAATTGCCGTCGCCAACTGGCGTTGCTGCTTAGCACTTAAGCCTGTTTTGCTCTGCGGTTCAATTTGAGCGTACATATTAATATAGCGTTGCAACATTTTAACGTCTTTGTAAGTAAAGTACGTTTCGTCGGTGCGTAGCCGTTTTGCTTTAAACATCATATAGTTTATTCTCCGTAATTATTCTTAGAATGGTATTTCACTTAAATCAATGGGGGCATCGTCCACATCCTCGATAACCACATCGGCTGGCTTTTTGCTCGCTGGTTTTGGTGCGCTTGTATAGCTGGGTGCTGCGCCGCCCTCGTTACCATTACTACCAGCAGCATCGAGGAAGGTCACATCGTTTGCTACCACCTCAACCTTGCTGTGTTTTTGGCCGTCTTTTTCCCAGCTGCTGGTGCGCAGATTGCCCTGCACCAAAGCGCGGCTGCCTTTTTTGAGGTATTGATTGACTCGTTCGCCAAGTGCTGCCCAGGCCACACAATTAATAAAGTCCGTTTGCTCTTGCCATTGGCCCGATTGATCTTTGTACGACCGGTTTAAGGCCAGGCTAAAGCTGCAAACGTTTTGCCCACTGGGTATGGTGCGTAACTCTGGGTCACGCGTCAAGTTGCCCATCAGTATAACTTGGTTGATACTTTTTGACATGCCTTTTCCCCCTTACCCTATTATTCTTCACTTTTTTCGGCTGCAGCGTCGGCCTCTTGGTGCTTTTTGGCTGCTTCGGCTGCCATAGCTTCATGCGGGTCAACCGCGGTGAGCAAATAACGCAGCGATTCGTCGGTAATATTCAGCACGTTCTGGATTTTCTTTACCGCCTCGACTGGCAATTTAGCTTCAAAATACATATACACCGCAAAGTCCTCACCCTTAATGCGGTAGGCCAGCTTGCGTTTGCCCCAGTTATCTTCTTTGGTAATTTCGCCGCCATTATCTGCAATTAGCTTGCGGATTTTAGCTAGCGGCCGCTCCAGATCTACTTCCAGATCCGGATGCAGCAACACGACTAACTCGTAGTCTCGCTTCATTTTTTATCCTCCTACGGAATCTTGGTAAACCCAAGATGCGTTTTTGCAACGCAGGTTAACTTATAACAGATTGATTGTACTATAAATGGCGCACAGCCGCAAGTTATGCTGTGTGGTCCGGACGCTCAATGTATACAAAACATAACAAAGGCACTAAAGGTTGAGACCGAGTCTCGCCCTTCAGTGCCTTTACACTACAGCTTCGTGCGCAAAATTTCAGCCAACATCGCCCTCAATGCCTCGGTAGTTAGGGCGGTTTCGCCGCTGTGGCGTGCTTGGTTTTCCGGCTGCGCGGCGGCCAGAGCTCCTTGGAACAATTCGTCCAGTCGCTTCATGAGCGCTGACTGAATCTGTAACGACGCATCGGCCAAATGTATCACCCCGGCCTCGGATAGTGCGGTTTTGACGACCGAAGCAAGCAGCTCTGGGTCAGGCAACTTGCCAAGTAGCTCCATTTCGTCAACCGCGTAAGGCAGTATAAACAAAATCGCCAGGCTTCGGCGGAATCCAAGCAGCGCTTCGCGTTCGGACGGATACGTCCGCATTCTTTGCACTGCAAAAATTTCCAAAAGCTCGAAAGGATCGTAGGTAGGCTGATCAGACAGAGCGTGCCGAGCATACAGCAGGCGTAGACGCATTGCAAGCACCCTTTGGGCTGATGACGGTACGTCCATAGCCGATTGGGCAAACCTGTACGGCTTCAACGCGTCATCTACTATCGGGGCGATTTCGCCCACACGGGGTAGCCGCCGACCAGCCTTAAGGCGCGCACGTTCATCAAAATCAGATATGAAAACATCAAGAAGCTCTTCCTTAATGAGCTTCTGCAGCGACACCTCCACGGATGCTAAATTTCGGTGAACTCCTCCCGAGTATAGCCTAACGACCAGACAATGAGTTAAGCTGAGCTCGATAAAATCTGCACCCCAGGATGGCGTAAGTTGACTCATGGGTCGACTTCCTTTTCTAAGTTACAAAAAACAATACAGCTAAAGTAGGCTTTTTACTATTATAAAATTATATAATTTAAAAGTCAATGACTAAGAGGCGCGTGTTATTTGGTCTGGCAAGGTGAGAGGCGATATTTGCCAAGCGAGATGATTGGCCTTAGCCACTTTTATACCACAGTATGACTGATGTTCTCCTGGATACTGCCGAAGAAGCCCAAAAGGCTCAACAAAACCTTGCTGCGTTGTACCGGAGCGGCGAGATAGTGTTGCCCTCTGACCCTGCGTGGTTTAAGGCATAGTTGAATAGTGCGAAACAGTGTTCAATTCACCTCGGTGGTTATTGGGCACTGTTTTGCTTTTATTTGTCGATAGTCCGCTGCGTCGGGTGGCTTTACTTATTTGCAGGCTAGTAGTCTTGCTCATTTTCGTCCGACGAACCCAGATCATCGAGGCTTGAGATCAGCACATCCCGCGGCCGGGCACCGTCGGCGGGTCCGATGAGGCCTTGCTCTTCCATAGTTTCGATCAGGCGGGCAGCACGGGCGTATCCAACACGCAGGCGGCGCTGCAGCAAGCTGGCGCTGGCCTTGCCGCTTTTAATGACCACATTAACGGCTTCTTTGTATAGGTCATCATCGCCACCGCTGTCAAAATCCATAACAATGCCGCCTTTGCCGTTAAGCTGCACGGGCTGGGCAACGATTTCGTCGTCGTAAGCGGGCGGGCGCTGCAAGCGCAGGTAATCGGC
>DATLVY010000080.1:0-3838 GCA_035576845.1 Candidatus Acidiferrum sp.
CGAATAGTATCAAGCGCTTCAATTAAGCGCTGGCCTAATCCCGTGGTCTGATCTGCGACGATCATACGCTCGATGCTCTGCGAGAAAAGTAGCACAACAGGTTGCATATCTGCATCAACGATCTCTACAGTAACTTCCCTGATTTCATTGGGGATCAGGGCGCCGAGCCAAAACGTCACCAAAAACGGCACATTGCCACGCACTAAAGCAACGCGTATTCCCTGACTGACCCCGTCTTCTAGTAATGAAAAAGTTGGCTTGGGCTGCATACGTACACCTCTTTCTCCTCTGGTTTGGAATATGCGATCAGTGTTGATCGCACCTACTATAGCATCGACTTACTAGTATATCAACACACAGGACAATTGGCCGGCTGCACAACATGACTGCCCCAGGAAAACCAACTTACGTGATTATTGTATAAATATGGTATAACCATTGACTTTATAAAGCTTGTGTTATATAATTATAATATCACTAGGAGGTGATTTATATATGACTCGTATGAACCAAGTAATACAGGCTTTTACCCGGGCCAAACAAAATGCTTTTATTGTTGCAGGCGCTTTTGTAGTGCTGAGCGGCGCCACGGTGGCGGTTAACGACATCGCCTTTCCGCTATCGGCTGCTGCTTGCCATTGCGACACACTGCAAAGTACTAAAGTAAACGACACGACTTATACTTTTAGCTCTGTGGCGATTATTTCGAGCAGTGTCCACACCACCAAAGTTGTGTACGATTTCGGCGACGGTTCAACCGATACCGAAGCAAAAGATGTCACTAAAGTGACTCACACCTTCAAACCAGGCACTTACACCGTAAAAGCGACTGTGTACTTTAGCGACGGCAGCATCAGCAACACCGCTGGCTGTACCAAAAAAATCACCATCCCTCAACCACCAGCAACTTATATGTGCAACAGCTTAGACCTGATTGTCGTCAATGCCGACAGCCGTGAGTACCAGTTTACTGCTCACGCCAGCACCACTGGCAATGCAACTTTGGTTGATGCTAACTTCACCTTTGGTGATAGCACCACAGCTAGCGGCATTAAGCCATCGTCTAGCAACGTCGTCTCGGTTAACCATACCTACGCTGCTGCGGGCACCTACAACGTCACCGCTACCTTGAACTTTACTGCCGATGGCAAAGCCGTCAGCGTTACTTGCAAAACTAGCGTTACCACCAAGCAGCCCCCAGTAGAGTGTTTACCCGGCATCCCTGTTGGCGACAGTCGTTGTAACCCAACGCCTAAACCTCCTGTAACGCCGACCGTACTGCCAAGCACTGGCCCGAGCGATATGTTGGGCAGCGCCTTCGGCCTGAGCGGTATCGTGGCCGCCGGCACACACTACGTGCGCAGCAAAAAAGATCTGAGTAAAGCCAAGCGCTAAACAAAGAAACACGACATAATTAAAGAACCGGCTTGTACCGGTTCTTTAATTATTTCTTCTTTTCCTGCTTTTTCTTCTTTTCTTCTTTGCGGCCGCGACTTTTTTCCTTTGCCATCTCAAAAATCTCCTTAATGCTATATAGTATAACTCGCTTATGTTAATGAAGTCTAGGGTATAATAAGGTCGTAACTAGGAGCGCATATGAGCGAGCAACGCGAGATTGCAACATTTGCCGGCGGCTGCTTTTGGTGTCTGGAGGCAGTATTCCAACGCATCAAGGGAATCAAGTCGGCCCTGCCAGGCTATGCAGGTGGAACAGTAGAAAATCCAACCTACGAGCAAGTTTGCACCGGCAAAACCGGTCACGCCGAAACGATTCAAATTAAATTTGACCCGGCGCAGATCAGCTACGACGAACTGTTAGATATTTTTTGGCACACCCATAATCCGACGACTCGCAATCGCCAAAATAATGACGTCGGTCCCGAATATCGCTCGGTGATTTTCTACCACGACGAGGCGCAGCACCAGGCTGCCCTTAAATCAAAAGCCAAGTTTGAAAAAGAGGCCATATATAATGACCCGATTGTTACCGAAATTATTCCCTATACTAATTTTTACGAAGCAGAGGATTACCATAAAAATTACTATGAGCGGCACAGGGGTCAAGCTTACTGCGATATTATTATCGAGCCGAAGGTCAAGGAGCTCTTGGCAAAGTTTGGCGCTGATGTAAAAGCAGAGTATAAGTAGATTAGAATGTAAAGACCCGCCGCCCAAAACCCCTGAGTGGCAATCCAAAAAATATCACCTGGGAGTTCCGCCATAGGCGGATGTCTGAGCAGGGATGTTTTTTGGATTGACGAGGCTCAGGGTTTTTTGGGCGGCGGGTCTTTAAGGCTTACGTTTTTTCGTATACAATAGGTAACATGAGAAGGCGAGTTCTCTACAGATTTGGTCGGTTTGGCGCGATGTTACTATTGGTAAGCGCGCCCTTTTTTATGCAACCGGCTTATGCAGGGCAGGTGACAGGCCGTTCGCTGACACTGGGCAATTCGGCCGCTTCAGCTGTCACTACCCACGCTTATGCTTTTACGCTAGCGTCTTCGACCACAGTTGGCTCCATCAAGTTTTTATATTGCACAACCGCTTCGGGTACCTGCACCACCCCTGCCGGCCTAACCACAACCAGCGCCACCCTCACTGCTCAGACGGGCGTTACCGGCTTTAGTATTGTCGCCACCACCAATGGCGCACCCTACATCACCAAAACCGCCGCAGCGGCCAGCGGGGCGGTGACCTACACGCTCAGCAACATCACCAACCCATCAGCCACCAACACGACGTTTTTTGTCAGGATTAGTACCTTCGCCAGCACCGATACCACCGGCGGCACAACCGACACCGGAACGGTCGCCACCAGCACCGCCAACCAAATAACGCTAACTGCTAGCGTTGATGAAACACTGACTTTTTGCACAGGAACCAGCGGCGTCACCAGCAGCAGCTGCGCCGGCGCGACGGGTAGCAGCGTGGCGCTTGGTACGCTGACTACTTCATCAACTGGCAGCGGCACCTCGCAAATCGGCGTCTCCACCAACGCGGGGAGCGGCTATGTAATCACGGTGGCGGGCAATACGCTCACTGCTGGCGCAAACACTATCACGGCACTGGCCTCGCAAACGGCTTCCATTCAGGGTAACTCGCAGTTCGGTTTAAACCTGCGGGCCAACACCACACCTTCGGTCGGCAGCGACCCGGCTGGATCCGGCACCGCCAGCCCCACCAGCAACTTCAACACTGCCAACCAGTTCCGGTTTGTCTCGGGCGACCAGCTGGTTAATAACGGTACTGCCGATAACTTCCGCTTGTTTACGGTTTCGTATATCGCCAACATCGCCGGCGCCACCTCTGCAGGCGCGTACACGACAACGCTTACCTACGTTGCGACCGGCACGTTCTAGCTGTTTGGTCAGCAAGCTGCCCTTGGATGATTGAATCTACTGTTCTATTGTTGGCAATCAGCCACTGGTTTTTCTTGGCTAGCAGCCGCAGGCCACGGCTGGGGTTGATACAAATCGCATGTTCGGCCATACCCAGGATGCCAGCATCACCCTCGGAATCACCAAACGCAAACGAGCCACGCCGTTTAAAGTGCGGCAAAGCCTGACGCACGGCCACGACTTTTTCGGCTTCATAGGCCAGGCGCTGGCTTATTTTACCCGTAAATACACCTTGCTCGACCGCAAAAAATGTCGAAATAGTCTGGTCAATACCAAGCACTTCGGCAGCAGCTTCGGCAATAAATTGCGGCGAGCCAGTCACAATAACAGTGTGGTGGGTTGGTGCGAGCAGTGCCGCAAACGTGGCAAACTTGCGCTGGTTTTTGTCGAAAAGTTGTTTGGTGGTTGCTAAGACTTTATCGTACGGCACCTTAGCGAGC
>DATLVY010000081.1:0-4306 GCA_035576845.1 Candidatus Acidiferrum sp.
ACTTTTATCGGGCAGCGTCCAATCACAGTCCTTGCTTCTCCCAATAGTGGTCACATGCTGATCGAATCGATAGAAGACTCCACTCGCATTCGTCAGGGACGCAATTGGGTAACCCATACCAGGGACGGCATAGCGATTCAAAACAGGCTGCGCGAGATTGTACCCACAAACCTTGCAACGCTTTTTGTCTATCGAATTGCCCTGTCCACAACGAAAACAATGCCTTGGACCGCTGGGTACCCCAGCGGTGGTATCCTTTTCAAGCTCCATATCTTCTCCTTACAGAAGAACTATGTACCAAATCCACAATAAGCTTACTATACCATGTACTACTTAAAATACGTAGCTTTCAGTATTCAGATCAACTTCTAGTCAAACATCTTCTGACCACTCAACCACTCGCCATTAGCCGGTCTGGATACATCACGCGAATTATGGTATGTATATACTGAGGTATATTTACATACCAGCTGGATATCGACTGATAGAAAGAGGTTTTTATGCCAACAGTTCCCACCCTCGTCACCATTACCTGCCGTGCAGCTGATAATAAGTTGAGAATTGACCGTTTTCTTCGGGAGGTTCCGAGGTTTCTGGTCGATCAGATTGGTGCCAATAAGGTTGCGGTAACTCTCACCGTCGGAGCCATCCACGAGTACGTTGAGACTAAACAGCCGGACGGGGAAACAGACCACATTCTCATGTCAGCTTCATTTCCGACCACCATCACCGTGGCTGCCGAGCTGGATTTAAATCCAGACAAGCCAGGGGTACTAGCGGATGTCGAATCACAAATTCTGCGTGTCCTGAACGATCTGCTCTGTCAGGAAGCGAAACATCTTCTGCGGCAGCCGCCGGATTTTGGCCGTCATTCGCATCTAAGGAGATCGTACTTTACGCGAGTTGAAGTGGCGAACAGCAAAAAGTCTTGATCGACACGCGGCAATTACTATTCCCGGGCCTAACAAGCCTCGGGAATTTACTTTATATATCAGGCAACCACTCAATCACCTGCGGCGGGACGCCGGTTAATTCTATAGCGGCTATGTGACAGCTTTTGGGTTGGTTGCGATGCTGGCCCAGCCAAAACTCGGCGGCAAATCGCACCTGGCGCTGTTTGCGCGGCGTAATATAGTCAAAGCCACTCCCAAAGTCGGTGTTCGAGCGATACTTGACTTCGATAAAATACACTTCCTGCGCTTTTTCGGCTACGATATCAATTTCGCACCAGCGTGTGCGCCAGTTTTGCTCAATGACCTTCAAGCCCTGCTTTTGCAGAAATTTCGCCGCGGCTTCTTCGGCACGCCGGCCGATTTCAGTCGACATGCTGCATACCTTTCAGCATACCAAAGCTGAGGCGATGCACTGGCGAAGAGCCAAGCGTGAGGAGCGCTTTTTTGTGAGCCGGTGTAGCGTACCCGACATGCTGCTCAAAACCGTAGCCTGCAAAACGTTGCGCAGCCATGCTCATAAATTGGTCGCGCGCTACCTTTGCGACAATAGAGGCAGCTGAAATCAGCGGCACGCTCGCATCGCCGTCGACCAGAGTAACGACTCGTTCGTCATCGAGATAATTATGATTGCCGTCTAACAAAATGAGATCAGCCTGACTGCCAAATGGCAACAGCGCCGCCAAAGCTGCATCCTTGAGGGCCGCAATAATACCCTTGGAGTCAATATAGGCATTACTCGCCCAACCGATCCCCACTAAGTGAGCCGTCTGTTTAATATAGCGCGCTAGTTCAATGCGTTTGCCAGCAGTCAATTGTTTAGAGTCATTAATATCGGGGTGAAAAACATCCAACGCCACCGCCGCCACGCAAACCGGCCCCGCCAAACAACCGCGGCCGACTTCGTCGATGCCCACCACCATGCCCTACGCCTCAGTTTCAGCGTTCTTCTCGGCCGCTTCGGCCTCAGATACTTGGGCTTCGTGCTGCTCTGCAGCTTCTTCTTTCATGTGTTCTAGCTCTGCCTCGGCGTGTTTGTCCGCAACGGTGTTGACCGCTTTTTTATCGAAATCAACCGCGACAAGCCGAGCCGATTTACCACTGCGTTCACGCAAAAAGCTCAAGAACTTACGGCGAACTTTGCTGCGCTTCGTAACTTCTACCTTTAAAACTAAGGGTGAATGCAGCAAATAGGTTTTTTCAACCCCAACGCCGCTGGCGATTCTGCGGACGGTAATACTGCTGGTGAGGCTGGCCTTGCGGTCTGTCCTAATAACCACGCCTTCAAACATCTGAATGCGCTCTTTGCTGCCTTCTTTCACTTTTTGATACACGCGCACCGTGTCCCCGGTGCGGACATCGACAACGTTCTGCTTACGATATTTACTTTCGACTTTTTGAATTAGCTGATACATATTTACAGTTTCCACAAGAATTATATTAAGATGAGTTTACCACAAGATGCCCGACAGGGCAACTGATTGCTGCGGGAATAGAGTATAGGCTCTATTACCCGCAGCGCTGGAGTTTATTGTTTGTGATACTTTCTATCACGTCGTCGAGAGGCTTCTCGCTTTTTCGCGGCTGCCTCCAGCTCCTCTTCCGTACTGACCATCATCAGGATTTCTGAACGACTTGGGTCGTCGAGCCTGACAAGTTTATACACACTGCCGGCTTCGCCTACAAACGCACAACTAGCCTGGCTGACGGATAAGAAGGCTTTAAAGAAGTGACCAAGGGTAACTTCAAGCCGACCTTCTTGGATCGTGCCCTGGTTAGCTTGCCACGGATGAAGCTTGGTGGCTATGGTGCAGCCGAGCTCAGTGTATAGAAAGTATATTTCAGATTTCTCTGGATGCTCTCCAGACTCTCGAAACACAAGCAGATTACCGAGAGCGTCCCGGTATACTCGATCAGTTGGCTGAAGCTTTAGTTCTTCTGGCATCGCTTCCCTCCGAAAAGTACTATAACGCACTAAAGCCAGAGAAAATGCTCTTGGCTTTAGCCAGTTAAGCATACCTTGGGGGCAGTATACAAGTATCTTTTGCCAGACAATAAAAGCTAGATGACTCGTGCGATTTCTTCGAGCGCAGTGACCCCAGCCAAAGCTTTGAGCACACCGTCTTGCTCGAGCGTTATCATGCCCTGCGCTTTGGCAACCTGTTCGATAGCGCGGGTGTCAAAATTTTGGATATCACCGCGCAAAAACGCCTGGATTTCTGGGCTGACCATCATCTGTTCCATAATGACCACGCGCCCGGTGTAGCCAAACGGCGCTTCGGGCGAGGTCCCGGGGCGATACAGATTAGCAGTGTTGAGATCGGGCATCGGGACTGAGGCTGGCAAGTCCTGCAAAATTGTTGCCATATACCGCTTCGTGGCTTCGTCGGGCTGGTACGCGATTTTGGTCGTGTCATCCAGCCGCCGCACTAAGCGTTGGGCTACCACCATGCGGATGGCGGTAGAAAAAATTGGGTTTTTGCCGATCATGTCGATCATGCGGCTGAAGGCGGTCGCGGCACTCTCGGCATGGAAGGTGCTCAGCACCAAATGGCCGGTAATCGAGGCCTGCAGGGCCGTTTTGGCCGTATCGACGTCGCGGATTTCACCGACCATCACGACATCGGGGTCAAGGCGCATCACAGCGCGCAGGTTTTCGGCGAAACTATCGCCCGCGTTGGTATCGACAGGGATTTGGCTAATGCCAGGGATGCTAAACTCCACCGGATCTTCGAGTGTGAGGATTTTGCGGCTGGTATTATTGAGGGCTTTAATAAGTGCATAAAGTGTGGTCGATTTCCCCGACCCTGTTGGCCCCACGATCATCACCATGCCGTGCGGCCGTTGGATGACAGCTTCAAACGCCTGCCGATGCTGGTCGTTCATGCCCAGCTTTTGAAGGTCAAGCAAAGCCTCGTCGAAGTTAAATAAACGCACCACGGCGTCTTGGCCATACAATGTCGGAATCGTCTCAACGCGCATGTTGAGCAATCGTGTACTGCCGTCGGCTCGCTTCACCTCTTGCTGCATATGCCCGGTCTGCGGGTCGGTGCCGGCGGTCGAAACGTTTGCCCGTGAGGCAATGGCGGCAATCAAGACCCGGTACTTGTCTTTATCTAGATCGGCCACGGGGTGCAGGCTGCCGAAAATTCTAAATCGCACCCGAATATCATTAGCCTGGCATTCCAAATGAATGTCGGAGGCATTCAGCCGATCGGCTTGGGTAATTAAATAGTCTAAAATATCATCGGAGCCAACAGAGTTAAGCGTTTTAGAAACCTCGGCAATCGTGTTGCTATCGCCTTCGGCCGCGATGGTCACGTCTTGGTAGGTGACCTGTTTTGGCGGGTCATAAC
>DATLVY010000082.1:0-8830 GCA_035576845.1 Candidatus Acidiferrum sp.
GCAATCCGGTATTGCTGGACGGAACACATTCGTTTATGCCCGCTGCGGTTAGCGATTTGCCGCAGGATTATTGGACGCTGGGCGGCACGTGGCAAGTTAGTGGCGAAAATATTACCAGCCAAAGCGCCAATGCCGAGCTTAATTTCCGTGTCGGTGCCAAAGATGTATATGTGGTGGCCGGCAGTGCCGATGGCCAGAGTCACCGGGTCTCGGTTGGGCTGCCGAGTGTTAATGCCACGGAATACGGCAGCGATGCGCCAGACGGTGTGTTAACCGTGAACGGGTCTAAGCTTTATCATATTGTCAGCCTCAAGCAACCCGGCTCGACACTGGTGACGCTGATTGTGCCCAAGGGCGTTACGCTGTATACATTTACTTTCGGCAGCTAAAAGCCCGAATGAGCGAACATCGCTAGGCTAGTCGGCCAACTCAAAAGCGGCGTCCCTTGAAGCGCCGGCGGGTTAACGGTAGCGACATACACCACACCGCGAACGTGCGCGAGCTGGTAAGTTTGCAAGATGTGCATATATTGGCGGCGGATTCCAGACGTGTAGGCCATGGCCGGGCCATCGTACGACCCCTGATGAACGGTGGGTTCGACGACTTGCCGGGTATTGCTGAGGATGGTTTGGATGATGCCGCTCGGGTTAACGATAATAACGCGGGCTGGGTCGATTGCAGCTGTAACCGTATATGAGGTGGTTGAATCTGCAGCCGGTGTCGTTTCGGCTCGCGCTTGAGTTGGTTGCCAAAGGGCGGTGGCAACAACAAAAGCCAACAACAAAACAAACCCGCTTTGCCGGGCCCACAAAACGATGCGCCGATTCCCAAACTCCTGTAGCTCCAAAACACTTTTATTATAGCGCCTGGCGCCCTATGGGGTAAGAGCCGCAAAGGCTTTACTGCGGATTCCAGTAGTTGAACTGATACGACTTGCTGGCCTCTGGCGCGTGGCTAAAGAAGATGGTCATATCGGTAGGGCTAGTGTTGATGTACATGCCCACGCTGGTGGCGTCCTCGCTCAGTGCACTAAAGACTGGCTGCGGCGCAGTGCCGAAGGGTTTGGCGTAGGTAACTTTGCATTCTGGCCCATTAGCCAAATGATGCGTGCCGGCGGTGATGGTGATAGTGCCGTTGGTATCGTTGCCGATGATGGCACAGGTAGAATCGTTGGCGCCAGTAGTATCTATTCCAGCTGCCGGCAAAGTTGCGGTTATGGGAATATCACCACCTGTAAGGATATGGCCATTGACCGTCAGCGTGCCAGAGACCGTGAAGTTACTGACCGTAACCAGCATATTTTTGGTATCGGCATTCAGCAGTGAAACACCTTTGGTGTTCTGGATCTGCAGGGCAGAAGTCGAGTCACTGGCGTCTTTAAACAGCACGTCGTTGGTTGCAAAGTTGGCGAGTTCGTTGGCATCGTTAGTGAGCGCCTGCGGGCCTGGATCTGCCCAAGTCAGGTTGGCAAAGGTCATGACCGAGCCGTAATTCTTCGGGTTACTGTCCGTATAGTCTTCGAGCGCTTTGCCGATCATCTGGCCGGCCTGCGTGGCCTTCATGGCGACGCCAGGGATTGACGAAGTGGTCAGGTAATCACCGGCGTGGATAGGTCCGTTGATGGTCGAAACCTTTACCGGAATGCGGCCGCTGAGGGCTAACAGCACTGGCGTGTAAGGCGTACTGGGAGTTTGAGTCATGTCGCCCAGTACCATACCTGGCTCAGTCGAGACGATGCCAATGGCTGCCGATTCGTACGGGCTAGTGGTCTTTTTAACTCCAGCGGCAATGCTGCCGTCGATGGCTACGACATCGCCAGGTTGGATGCTGCTATCTTTGCTGAAGTATTGCTCGGCAAGGTCGGCACCGCTGAGCTTGAAGGCAACCAAGAAGCTGTTGGCGCGGACGGTGCTCGTACCGCTGGAGGTGTTTTGTGCCCACTGGAACTGTACGGTGCCGGGTGTTGCACCGTTAACAACAACACCCCAGCCGTAGTTTGGCTCGTCAGCGGCGTCAAGAGTTGTTAAGCCGAGACCGGCACCGCAAGTTGTTGAACTGTTGCTGCTCGGGGTGTAAATGTTGTTGACATCAAAGCGACAGGTGGCGCCAGACGGTGCGGCCACAGCTGCCTTGAAGTCGGCGGTGGTATTTGAAACAGTGGTGAAGTGGATCTCGTAAGCCCAGGTTTCGCTGGCTCCGATGCTGAAGCTGAGTGCGTTATCGTTGGTCAGTGTTGTCGAGGCTGAGACCGACTGGTCCGCTGTTTTACGTACAGTTGCCGAGGCCCGGTCGGTGCCGCACGAAAATTGTTTGGTTGAGGAGCTCCATAGCAACTTGCTGTTGGTGGTCGAGCAGTCTGCCGATAAACCTGCTCCCTGGATGGTGCCGCCGCTACTAATATCTAATGTAGCACCGGGGCTGGTATTACCGTTTAAGCCAAGCTGGCCGCTGGAGTTCATGAATACTTTGGTGGCATTAGCGACCTTTAAGGCGATATCGCCGCCAGAAAGCGTGTTCAAGATAGTTTCGGTACTGGAACCGTACATACTAAATACCGACGAGCTGGTTGGTGAGCCGGTCATGTTAATCTGGCTACCCGCGCCATTGCCCATCGAAATCGTAGAGTTGGCGGCCGGAATGCTGATCGAATCGGTCGGTGCAGTTGTGCCGATACCCAGGCGGCCGTTGAGCGTGTCAACCGTGAATACGTTAGTTCCCTCGGCGTTTTGCACCAGGAAGGTGCCGGTCGAATCGGCATTGGGTGCAATAGCAAGCGGGTTTGTCAGAGTACCACGGATTTGCACACCACCGGCATTGAAAGCAGTCGGTGAAGTTATAGTCGTGCCGTTGTACGAGTTGCTTTGCATCTGCACGGCGTCAACGTAAAATGTCCGGGCAGTGGCATCGGTTTGGGTAATCGATAAGGCTGTAACCGTTGCCCCAGGAGCGACCGAGCAAGAAAGCAGCTGGAAGCCGGTCGAGGTAATAGTGGTGCTGGCACTGGGGTTACAGTTAGCTGCACCGCCAGTAGTTGCGACTTTGAAGAGGTTGCCTGCCATCGTGCCGGTGCTAACCTTGGCATAGAACGAAACAATGTAAGTGCCGGTGGGTGGTGCGCTCACAAAACTCGATGTTGTTAAGCCTTGTCCAGTACAGGCCGAAGCACAGGTAACTTGAGCAGCGTCGACACCGCTATATGTATTAGATTTGGTCGTATTTTGACTCAGGGTGCCGGGTGCAACCGATGCCCAACCCGCATTGGCGTTGCTAAAGCTACCAGACTCGAAGTCGGGATATGATGCATAGTTTAAAGTGTTGCCATTAGCCATTGTTGAAGTAGTGTCGACCAAAAAGATTGGCGTTGCCACGGCATTTTGAATCTGAAAAGCGGTTGAAGAATTGGTGGCATCTTCAAACAATGCTGAGCCGTTAGCGGTAAAAGCTTTGTTGCTGGCCACTGTCGCCGCGCCATTTATTGACACTGCGCCTGTACCGGTTGCAAATGTGCCTGTGCTGCTTGATTGATCAAAGTTGCCCGCGCCCGAGGTGAAGCTCAAGTTTTTACCAGCGGCAAGGCTTGTGTTTTGGTTGAGGCTAATACTGGTGGCGTTTGTGGTGCCAAGATTGAGGACTGCGGCGCTGGCCGTATCGAGTAGTGGGCTCAAGATTTTAGTACTAAAGTTACCCGTGCCGGTCACGTCCAGCGTAAAGGCTGGAGCGCTATTATTAATTCCCACATTTCCCGCTGCCGTAACGTGCAGCCGATCCTGCAAAGAATCACCCGTAGTACCAGCTGGCGGATTCAGCGCCACACCAACCGTCGCGTAATTCGAAGCGCCATCGCTCCAACCCATGCCGGTAGTCGAAGCAGCTCCGGGTTTTGTCGATGAACCAAGCGGCGGTGATGCTGGGAATGGCGGGTTGAACCGTTGTGTCTGCCCCGCCGATGGCGAGTTAATAACGTTATCGCTGGTAATAACATCCACAACCAACTGGGTCGTATTGCTTGACACACTTAAAGCCGAAGGGTTGTTTGTCCCCGTTATTGTTGCCGACGTTCCCACTGGGCTGGCCTGATCGACGTTGTAGTATGACGATGCGCCACCAACGAGAGCTGCGGTGGCTGAGCTTCCCAACGTAATAACCACGTTGGCCGTGCCAACCGGCGCAGCCGAACCGACGCCATACCACAACTCCACATGGCAGGGCACTGAGGCTGCAACCGCACAGTCCTTTTGCATGTTGGCGCTGGCACCGTCGAGCTTGGTTAGGTTAACACCAGCGTAGGTTACGGTGCTGACGGTTTTGGTTTTGTCGTTGTCACTGACGCCGACGACAATGATGCGGTTAGGTTGGTTGGCAATGGTGTGCGAAAAAGTAATCGAATTAACCGCCGTACCGCTACTACTGCCGGTGCTATCGTTGCCATCGTCTGTAATGGTAGCGACTGATGGTGCAGCGGTTTGGAAGATCAGATCACCCGAGCCGCCGGTACCGGTACCGTTGGAAGCGGCGACCGTCAGGTTTGATCCAGTAACGTTGGTGCCGGTGGCCGCACCGCCGCGAATAGTCAGTGCGCTTGGCGTACCGTCATTGCCAACAATAATTGCTGGCGTGTTTGTATCTACCGTTAATACGTTAACCGCTGAAGCGTTTTGCACCACAAACGCCGAGGTTGAACCGACCTTGACGGTTTTGGCACCGGCGAAAGTTTGGGTGCCGGTGCTAACCATACCCGGGTTAGTAGCATCTGCTGGCCCAAAGGTGATGGTGTTGCCGGCGATGCTCGCGCCGTTGGTCTGCGAACTGCCAGAGAAGGTGCCAACAGTTGTAACGCCATTGCTAGCCGCTGCACAACTGCCGCCAACGGTAATGCCGGCGTTGACAATTTGGTTTTGCAAAAATTGCCCGCCGCTGCAAGTAGTGGTGGAGCCAGCTGCGCCATTAGCCCGGTAAACGCCGGTGACGTTCAGGTCGCCGCTGCCCTGGATATCCACCGCATACGATGGTGAGGTTGTGCCAACGCCAATCCAGCCATTGCCCGTAACGACCATGTTGTCGTTCAGATCAAAGCTCGGTACGGTTGGAATGATGCTAAAGTTATCCCAAATACTGTTGACCAGGTACGGGCTGCCTATTGATACACCCGCAAAGCCAGCACTGCTGAAAGTTGAATCGGTTGTGCTGGTTTTGAGCACGCCGTTCCAGTATAAGTACAGGCTTGTGCCTTTCATAACTAATTTAATAGTGTAGGTTGTACCAGAACTAATGCTGACTACTGCCGAGCTACCTAATTGCGTCCAGGTACCGCCGTTGCGCTTGTAAATGTATACTTGCTGGTTAACCATGCTGGCAAATGCATAATATCCCTGCGTATCATCAGTGCCAAAGGTGCTGCCTCGCCCAAAAACAGCCAGCCAGTCGTCGGATGCACTCGGAAACACTAAATCAGACTGCACGCTATAATCTGCCCCCGTAATGCCTTGGCTGGTATAAGCACTGAGCGCATGCGTGCTAGCATCAACCGAAGTCAACTTCAACTGGTTAGACACAATTTGGAAGTCAGTACCCGCGTCGCTGCGCTCGGTCCAGTTGGAACCGAGGTTGGTGGAGTTGCTGCGGTTGAAGTTGTCGGTAAATTGGGTGTCAACCACATGTACTTTAGCGGTTGGCGCCGCTGTGCCTATTCCGATCCTTCCATTTGTGGTGTCGACATCAAGTACCGATTGACCACTGGTGTGCCCAATCACATTCAACGCTGTTGTTGAATCGGCGGAGTTTTGCAATGTTAGTGCACCGGTGTTGCTAAGCGACATCACATCCGTGCCAGCCTTTTGTAGTTCCAGAATGTTGCCGCTGGCGCCGGTCTTGTTGACGAACACCGAGCTATTGGTGCTTGAGTCGGCTTGCACGCTGCCGGGAGCTAGCTGTAAAAACTGAGATGCGGTCAGGCCGCCAAGTTCACCAGAGTTAAGTGCGTATGGCGTTGAAGTTAGTAAAATGTATGGGCTCATTTCGCCATCGCCGCCACAGTTAGACAGAAAGGTAGTTGTAATAGTACAGTTGCTGGTGTTGCCAATCTGCATTGATAAGTATAGGGGGTTACTATTCCAGTCGATGCTGCCGCCAAAGGCCGTGACGGCCCCCAGGTTAACTTGAAAGGTGCCGCTGGTAACCGTCACCGCCTGGGTGTTGTGTACGAGCCAGTCTTCTGTCCAGTCTAACGTGCCGCCGCCGGTTGCAGTGCCGCCAGCGTAGATTTTAAATTCCATGTTATAAGAACCGTCAGCAATATTGATGCCGGAGGCGTTGACTATTTTGCCCTCAAAACTAATCTCTTGATTAATGCCCGTCGTGGCATGAGCCGCCGGCGGCAAAAAAGTAGAGGTCGCAAAAAAGCCGAATGTGCACAATGCACACAGCAGCAGTTTGTGTCTTTGTCTTTGTCCCAATTCCACACCCACCAAACATATTTGTTTTTAGTTTATGTTGGTTAAGTCCATTTTAGCATAAGCACTGGGTGAAGCAAGTAAATGTTGTGATTTTAGCAGCAGACTAGTGGCCGTCTGTGATCTGTTAGCCAGGTTGCCGGCAAATGAAGTAAAAACTACAATAGTATTTTTTGCAGAAATCAGGAACCAAAACGCAGCCGCCGTTTGAGCCATGTCTTTTTCAGCAAGATGCCAACACCACTTAAAAGCAGCAATAAAGCAAACAGCGCCAAGACAATTTGCTGCCACCCAACATACAAAAATGTTTCGTCTTCTACCGAAAAAGTGGTTTGCCCAAGGTAGTGGTACGAGATTTTAGCCGTGTAGACGCCGGGCCATAGGTATGCGGTTGTCAGCGGCCGCATGTTGACTGCAAACAAACGCTCAGAGCCAGGCAAAATCAACCCCGAGTCGGCGTTGATAACCCCTTGACTGACGACTTTTTTTGCATGGTCCAAAATCTGAATTAGCCCGCGGGCGGCCGTCTGGGTGTTGCCGGTATTGGCAAAGACGGCCTCGAAGCTGGTGGGGAAGGTGCTGGCGTAACGGCCTACCACCGGCGAGGCGAGTTTAAGCTCCTGTGTCCCTTGGCTAGCTGTGGTCAGAAAAACCAGCGTTGTCACCGCCTGGTTAACGGTAACGGTGTTATAAGGTGTTAGGTCTGGCCCGAGTATTCGATAAACGATGGCGCCATAATGGCCGCCAGTCGAGAGCGCGTCTGCGTCGGTAATCGTAAAATTAAGCGTCTGGCTTTGGCCAGGCTCAAGCTTTAGTTGCTTGGTGCCAATGTGCATAGAACTAGCCAGCCCATGCGGATTATCGTTACTGCCAAGAAAATTAACGCCGCCATTTTGATTGAGCGATGTAAAATCTTGGGCATGTATGTCGACTGCAATTGCTACATTAGTGTTATTGGTCACCTGGGTAGTGAAGCTAAGCGTTGACTGCCCTTGTTTTAAACTGAGCTGCTCGAGGGCTGGCGAGGCGGTGATGCCGGGTGTCGGTACACTGGCGAGCGCGCTGGCCTCGGTGACCATCACGAGACAACAGACGCTCAGGAGTGCCAGCAATGCTTTCATCGGCGTCGCGCTGGCCTCCGTAATTTTCGGAGCAAGCTGCGAATGAGCGTCCACACACTGAAGCCGAACAACAGGACGATTAGCAATGCGATGCCCAGGAAAATCCAAGGGATGACCCAAAATGAGGCCACCGAGCTAAGCTCGATATCCCGGGTGCCGTCACTGTAAACCATCACCAGTCGGGCGTAGTAATTGCCGAAGCGAAACTTGGTGACTTGGTCGAAATTCCAGGTCAATTCCTGTTCGGGGATGCCGTTTTTATCGGATACGATCTGACCGCTGACACGTTTGGTTTGATACGCCGGAAAGCCATCGTCCCACGATGCATGGAATGTCCGGGTCGAGCCAGGCAGCACGTTGCCGAGGCCACCGTTAACATCGATGATATCGATTGGCGTGCCGTCCGGTGTACGGCTAATGTAAATATAGCCCCGCGGCACCACATAAATATTGCCAACGTTGGCGACAGTCAGGCTAAACTTAACTGGTAGGTATTGGCTGACCAGGCTATCAACAGAGAAGCTTTTAATGGCAATTTTTTTGGTTTCGTTTTTGGTCGGTACATTTAACAGTACAAAAACGGCATTAACATTTTTGAAGCTGGCGCTATTGGACTTTGGGCTAAAAGCCGAGCGCGGCGTAAAAAGAACCGTGTAATAATAGCCAAAAGCGGCCGTTTTGGGCACGTTGATGGTCATCGTGACATTATTCCAAACGCCGGGCTGGGCGGTGAAGGAGCTGGGTGAGAAGTGCACCCACGAAGGCGAAGCGTCGCCAGCTGGCGGGTCGATAATTTGGGCCTGGCCGTTGTCGCCGCTTGCGGTGAACTCTTTAAGCGACACATCAATAATAACCGGTGCCGCTTCGTTGTTTTGAATCTGCAGCGTGGTTGATGTGCTCGTTCCTGGGTTGGCGATTAAGTCAACCGCGACTGGTGAGGTTGTCAGGCTCGCACCCGTTACCGATGCGGCGTCCACCCGTGTCGTTGCCAAAGCGCAAAACAAAGGCGCTAAAAAAACGGCTCCGACAAATATACGTCTGATGAAGTCTCTCATACTACTAGCTTATTGTATAGCTAAAAACTACCTGCGCCAATGATCGTAATTGTGTCGGTGTAATCCGAGGAAGCTGGAGTGATAGACGAAATGGCCGCATAGTTGTGCAAAGTGACGATAGCACCATTGGCCGTACCGGTCGAGGAAGCAATCTGCCGCTGGGACGCGTCGAAACCGCTACCATTACCTGAGCCAGATGAAGCAT
>DATLVY010000083.1:0-13769 GCA_035576845.1 Candidatus Acidiferrum sp.
CAAAACGGCGGTACGGCCAAAGCCTCGGTGGTGGTTGGTCTGAGCGAGGAAGAGTGGATTACGTTGCAGATGGATGGGGAGGTGGCGGCCATTACTGACCCGGCTCAGCTTGAAGCCGCGCAAGCCATCCATTACGCCAAACATCCAAATTCTGCACAATATAAAGACGACCCGGAAACGATGTTTTTGCGCTTTACCCCAAACTGGTGGCGGTATACAGATTTTAATACCAAACCGCTAACGCTGGTTGATTCAAGCCAGTCGGCTTAGTGCGGGCATGATCAAACACCAACGACTTGTCTTATTTATCAGTGTTCTAGCTTCGTTTGTTGCGTTTTTGGATGGCTCGGTGGTAACGGTGGCGCTACCGGCGATTGCCCGGGAGGTGGGCGGCGGGCTGCAGACCCAACAGTGGGTGGTGGACGCTTATTTAATTACGCTGGGCGCGCTAATTTTGCTAGCCGGGTCGCTGTCGGATGTGTTTGGGCGGCGCAAGATTTTAACATTCGGGCTGGTGGGTTTTGGCGCGGCATCGCTGCTATGTGCGCTGGCGCCGACCAGCAATTTGCTGATTGTCGCGCGGGCACTTCAGGGGATTGCGGGCGCGCTGCTGGTGCCCAGCTCGCTGGCGCTGATTATTGATGCCTTTACTGGCGAGCCGCAAGCCAAAGCCATCGGCACCTGGACGGCGTGGACGGGCATTTCGTTTATTGTCGGTCCGCTGCTCGGTGGTTTTTTGGTGGATAGTGCCTCGTGGCGGCTGATCTTTGCCATCAACGTGTTGCCGATTGCGGTGACTCTGTGGCTGATGCGGCTGCTTGACCGTGACCACCATGTGGCTAAAAACGCCAAAGTTGATATCGTTGGCGCCTTGCTGTGTACCCTAGGCCTGGCCGGTTCGGTATTCGCGCTGATCGAACAAGCCCGCTATGGTTGGGCCAGCCCCATAATTTTTATGCCACTGGCCATCGGTCTCGGCCTGCTGGCGATTTTTATCTGGTACGAAAACCACCATCCAAACCCAATGCTGCCGCTGGAACTATTCAAAGTCCGCAACTTCAGCGTTGGCAACCTAGCCACTACAAGCATTTATGCCGGCTTGTCTGTGGCGACGTTTTTGATTGTGATATTTTTGCAGCAATTCGGGCGTTACTCGGCGCTGGCCTCGGGCTTGGCGCTACTGCCGGTGACGTTAATTATGTTTGTGCTATCGCCACGCTTCGGCAGCCTGGCCGGTAAATATGGTCCGCGGCTGTTCATGGGGTTAGGACCAATTGTTGGCGGCTGCGGCTTTTTGCTGATGCTGGATGCTGACAGCTCGGTCACCTATTGGACGCAGATTTTGCCTGGCATGTTGCTGTTTGGTGTCGGCCTGTCGATGACCGTCGCGCCCCTGACTGGGGCGGTACTGGGCAGTATTGAAAGTCGCCACGCTGGCATCGGCTCGGCTGTGAATAACGCCATTGCCCGCATCGCTGGCCTTCTGGCCACCGCCGCCATCGGCGTGGTAGTTGGCAGCCAAATTACACTGGCTGGATTCCAAAACGGCGTTATCGCCATGGCGATGCTGCTGATTTTGGGTGGTGTGACTTCGGCCATTGGCATCACCAACCACACAAATCACTTAGCCTGAACATTTGCTGCAAAAAACATAAGAGCTATACTAAAAGTTAGGGCGTTCTTTAATGAATTTATAATAAGGAGGCAGAGCAATGGGTGGGCTATTTGCTTTAGGTTTCTTGATTGCGGTGGGGTTATTGGTGGTTGGCGTGCTATGGCCGCGGACGTTGCGGTTTATTCGAGTACATGGTGAAGCGATCAGCCGTAAGCAGTCGGCTGTTATTTTTAGTGTGGCGGCACTTGCGTGTCTGGTGCTGGTTGGGATTATGTCGCCCAGTGCTGCGCCGGTAGATAATACCCACGCCTCGGCAACAGCCGGGACGAACCAGGAAAAGGTGGAGGCTCAGGCGCCTGTACAAGCGCCCGCTCCTACAATCACTACCAAACAGGTGAGCGAAACGCAGGATATTCCGTTTACCACCCAAACCCAAGACGACGATTCGCTGCCGAGCGGCCAGACCACGGTTGTCCAAACTGGTAAAAATGGCGTTAGCACGTTGGTGTATGAGGTTACCTATACGGATGGCAAAGAGACTAGCCGCAAACTGGTCTCGCAGACTACCACAACGCCTGTGGTTGCCGAGGTTGTGCACAAAGGCACGCATGTGGATGCGCCGACGCCGACTAACGACCCCTCGGCGGTGAACTATTACGTCAATGTCGATGGCCAAACGGTGGAGTCACCTGACGCCAATACTGCAGGTGCAACAGGGGTGTGTAACGACGGCACTTATACCAAGGCAACTCATCACCAGGGTGCCTGCTCGCATCACGGGGGTGTTAATCATTGGCTTTAATCTTTTAAAACACCGTCGGTTTGGAGCTTGAAGAGTTTTGCATAAAGACCGCCTTTTTGGTCGGTGAGTTCGGCGTGCGTGCCGCTTTCGAGTACTTTTCCATCTTGCAACACCACGATTTGGTCGGCTTGACGCACGGTGCTGAGGCGGTGGGCGATGATGATGGCAGTGCGGCCTTTTAGTAACTGCTTGAGGCCATCTTGCACGTAGCTTTCGCTTTCGGAATCAAGCGCGCTGGTGGCTTCGTCTAAAATAGCTAGCTGCGGGTTGCGCAGGACAGCCCGGGCAATAGCGATACGCTGTTTTTCGCCGCCGGATAATTTGATGCCGCGCTCGCCCACTAACGTCATGTAGCCATCAGGCAGCGCATCAATAAACATATCAGCGTGAGCGGTTTTGGCGGCAGATACCAGCTCGCTTTGGGTCGCTTCGGGGCGGGCAAAGCGCACATTAGCCTCGACCGTGTCGTTAAATAATGCCACGTCTTGCATCACCATACCGACCACATTGCGCACGGATGCTTGGGTGAAGGCGTGGACGTCTTGGCCGTTGATTAGAACCAGGCCTGCGGTCGGCTCATAAAACCGCAGTAACAGTTTGGTAATGGTGGTTTTGCCGACGCCGCTCGGGCCAACTAGCGCCAGAGTTTGGCCGGCTTGCAGAGTAAATGATACGCTATCAAGCACCTTCCGATCTTTGCCCGGATACTGGAAGCTGACGCCACGGAATTCAATCGACTCCAGTTTTTTCAGCTCCGTGGCGTCCGGGCGGTCAACGACGGTTGGTTCGACCTCAAGCAGTTCAACGGCGCGCTCGGCAGAGATTTCGACCTCGCCAGTGTTGATGATTAGCCGGACAATCGGGTTGATACTGCCAACGACAGTCGTCAAATAAGTAAGCACCAGCAAGATATCACCAGCAGTATAGGTGCCGTGCAGGGCGCCGAGGGCAACAATGGCCAGCGCTGCCAGGGAGGTTATTGCGATTACACTATCCTGAACAAGGCTCAGCCGCCACTCGATATAAAAGTGTTTAAAACGTGCTTTTCTAAAGTCGTCTGTTTCCTGCTCGTATTGCCTAATACGGTTTGCTTCCTGGCCAAAACTGCGGATAGTGGCGATTAGGCTAACCGTTTCGCTGATGGTGCCGAGGGTCTTTTCGCTGAGTTTTACCCATTCTCGTTGAACTGGCTGGCTTTTGCGGATGCGGTACATGGCACTGCCGAGCATAGCTGGTACCATAACCAGCATCAAAATTCCGACGGGCGGCAGGCGAACCAGTAAAATCGCTACAATAAAAATGAGTGTCAGCACGTTGAGCAGTGCACCTTGCGCCCACTGGGCAAGCAAACCGCGCAGCTCGGCAGTGGCGTTGCTGATGCGCTGGATAATCTCACCAACCCGATGCTGCTCGTAATAGTCAATCGACAGATAAACCATGTGCCGAAACAGCTGCCGGCGCAGCCCCCACATCGTTTCAAAAAACAAAATACCGCTGGCTCGGTCTTGGACGTAGCCCAAAATCACCGTTACAAAACGGATTGCGGCAAGTATGGCCAGCGAAGCCAGCACGCCGTCTCTGGCAGCGTTGATATCGGCGTGCTTGCCAGTGAGCGAAACGATATTGTCGACGATGACCTTAAAAAGATACGGCGTCACCACCGCGCCCAAGCCGAGGACGGTATTAACGGCCAAAACCGCAAAAAACCGCTTGTGATAACCAGGAATAAGCCGCACCAGGCGGAAAATATGATGCATTTAGAGATCCACTTTTAGTTTACGTATCGTATATATTCTGACACAATTTATCGTAGATGGTAACCAATATTCATAAAGCTGCGGAGCTGCTTGGGCCAGGCGGCAAGGTCCGAGGCTAAATACTGACGGGTTAGAAAAACACAGCCGGCAGCGTGCCGATCGTGGTTATTGACACAAAAAAGGTTTATTTTTAAGATACATGAGTACATAACGGCGAGTGGTCGTTATCGAATTTACAAGATGGAGGAAAAGGTGAGCGGTCAACTCATCAATCTGATTCCCATATGCATTCTAGCGGCGGCTGCAATTGCGCTGGAAGTCTACCATCGCTGGAATCGCCGGAAGACAGTACCTAAAAACCAGCCCGAGAAACAGCCTGAACCGGCTGATGCCAACGAGCGGCTAAGGGGCGTTATCCAAGCCTTCGCCGAAGACCTGGTTAACACAGCCCGGGGAAGATTCGTGAACGAGCTGAATATACGTTTGCGCCCGCCCGACAACGAGCATGAAGCTGTATTATCGCCGTGGCTCCAGCAGTTTGATGCAAAGGTTGCCGAACTATTGCCAACAATAGTAGCTGAGCTGCTGGACGTTTGCATAGCCGAAGGCATTTGTTTTGACCACGTAAGACGCATTAGGCAATTAGTCAATGTCCGCATTACTGCTGCTTGCAACACCCTGGTTGCAGACTGTATGCCTGCGGGCGGTTCGGTTGCATCGGCAACTTCCGACTAACGGCCCGCCTCGTCAAGGATAGCTTGGTCTAAAACCAAGCTATTTTTATAATTTTTATTCGGCGTGGAGTATACAATCTCCCAATCTCCCCACACTTATAGTACGATACTGATAATGCCCTGATTGTTGGTAATCAGAGCAAGTATTTTGGAGAGCGGCACCGCCTCGAGGCTGTGCTTGCTACCTGGAGGAGCAACTATGAGATTTAAAATCGGCGCAAGCATCGGCTGCTATCTTCCCTGGGCAGCCGTACTGCCGGGGCTAGCGATGCGAGCCGCCATCCAGGCACGCTTCGACTTTTCGCAGCTCTTGCCGCTGCGTGGGTTATGGACGCCTTGGGGCATCAACCGGAGAGCACTAAGGGGTTTGCCCATAAGGTATATGGAGCGCGCCTGGGGCTGCCCGGAATCTCTGGCCAAAGTGGCGATCGACAGGATCCGCCATCAGCCGGACTGCCCAACACCGGTCGACTATGCTTTTTTTGGCGTTCACGCCGACGAAATTTTTTATAGTTTGCGGAGTATCTACCCCAAGGCCTGGGTAATTGAGCATTATTTTACGCCAGGCGTGCAGTTGGTAGAGATCCACCCCGGGCTTTGGATGAGCGTTGAGCAAATTAAAGCCACAGTAGCCGAGTATCGGTGGCTTAATAAACCTGTTTCGCTAGTGGCAGACCTTTGCCATATGCGCGAGGAGCCGTCAGCCCGGCAACTGGCCCGACGGCCGCCGCAGGTCACGACCAATAAATCGCTACTTGGCCGCTGGGGTAATTCCTTGCCGGAGCTTTTGCCCGATTGCCACGCAATCCAGATCCAGCCGCTGCGCGACGGCGGTAAAGAGCTGGCAGGCTGCCTGAAGCATCAGCCAACCGAGTTAGGGGATATGCTCATCTGCATCAAAGAGCAAGGCGGGCCGGTGGAAGACTTGATTGTTGAGGCCACTCTGGGCTTGAGAGGTATAGACTTTTACAGTTTGTGCGCAATGCTCAGGGACTTTCGCTGCTGGATTGCCGAGCAAGTCTCCTAGGCGTACTCAATAAGGGTTGCGTGTACTACAACAGTATGTCGTAACCCTTTTAAAAATGCGTGTCGGTAACGGTTGATTTAATATTGAGATAACATTTCCCTGTTACCATGCGTACGGTAAAAGGAGCGGTTCTTAAAGAATAACCTATGTTTGAGTTTGCCAGACGCCTGAAACAGAACACTTTTTTGCGGCATAACGCAATTTATTTTGTTGGCTCACTTTCGATTGGCTTTTTAAACTATCTTTTTTATCCGGTGCTGGGGCGGGTGCTGCGGCCGGACGCTTTTGGAGAGGTACAGGTATTGGCGTCACTCTTTTTACAGATCGGAATTTTTTTGAACGTGCTCGGGTTGCTGACGGTTAACATAGTCGCCAACTATGACAATCCAGCCAAGCGGAACCGGATGATTTCGGAGCTGGAACGGTTGGCGGCATTGATTGGCGTGGTACTGCTAGCCATAACAGTTGCCGCCGGTAGCCTGTTGAAAGATTTTTTCCATTTTGGCACAACCTTGCCATTTATCTTAATGATCGTAGCTCTAGTGGTTAGTGTGCCACTGGCTTTTCGCAGCGCCTACTTGCGCGGTATCAAGCGCTTTAGCTTGGTGGCCTGGATCGGCATTATTGCCTCCGTATCCGATTTGTTGTTGGCAGCGGCGCTGGCTCGGGCCGGCTTTGGCAGCAGCGGCGTCATGCTCGGGCTTGTGCTTGCTCAGGTTGCTGCGTTTGGTTATGCCGCCAATCGTGCTCGCCGCCACGGCTTTGCCGAAGTTATTAATGGCCATTTTCTTCGTCTGCCCGACTTCAAGCTGCTGGTGCCCGAGCTGAAGTACGCTCTGCTCGTGCTGATCGGCTCGTTGGTGATGACGGGCATGTACAGCCTCGATACGGTGGTAGTTAAGCATTACTTTGACGCCCGCACTGCTGGTTTGTATGCTGGCATCTCGACAGTGGCGCGGATTATTTTCTTTTTAACCGCCTCGGTGGCACAGGTTTTGCTGCCGAGCATCAAGCTCCAGCACAGCGCGCGTGATAATCGCCAAACGCTGTTAAAATCTGTCGGCCTGTTATTGCTTATCGGCGGCGGTGTTTCGGCCGTTTTTGCGGCGTTACCCCAGATTATCATTCGTGTGCTGATGGGTGCGACGTATCTGCCCTATGCTTATTTGCTGCCGCGACTTGGCTTTGTGTTGCTAGCCATATCGCTGCTTAATTTGTTTGTTATGTACTTTTTGGCGCTGCGGCGGTTCCTGATTGCGCCAGTTGTTATAGCGGGTATTATTGCAACACTGGTGCTGATCGGGTTGGATCACCATAGCTTAGTATCGATCATCAACGATCTGTTATATGGCACCATAATTATGTTTGGCCTGCTCGGTGCGTGGTGTAGCGCGGCACAACTTGGCAAGCTCGGCTATAACGGAGCGAGACCATAATGGCCAAGCTACTGTCAATTATCGTTCCGCTTTACAACGAAGCCGAAAATATTCCGCTGATGCATCGCGAGCTCGAAACGCAAGCCAAAAAAATGAGTGAATATCGCTTTGAATTTATCTTTGTCGATGATGGGAGCCGTGACGAATCAATGTCTGTGCTTCATCGGCTGGCCAAAGCGGACCGGCGCGTCCGGGTTCTGGAATTCGCCCGTAATTTCGGCAAAGAAGCGGCTGTTAGTGCCGGCCTGCACGCTGCCAAAGGCGACGCTGTTGCGGTGATGGACGCCGATTTGCAGCACCCGCCGCAGCTTTTAGCGCAGTTTATTAAAAAGTGGCGCGACGGCGCCGACGTGGTGGTTGGCGTGCGCGAGTACGACGCGGCTGAGGGGTGGCTCAAAAAGCTTTCGTCGGATATTTACTATGCCATCATGGGTGTTATTGCGCACACTAAAATAACACCGCATGCCACCGACTATCGCTTGCTCGACCGTTCGGTCGTTGATGCTTTTAACCGGATGGGCGAGCATAACCGCATGACTCGCGGGCTAATCGACTGGCTCGGCTTCCGCCGCGATTACGTGCACTTCCATGCACCACCGCGCCAAAATGGCGAGCGCGGTTACACCTACCGCAAGCTTATCAATTTAGCCATGAACAGCTTTATGTCGTACAGTTTGATGCCGCTCAAATTTGCGGGCTACATGGGCATTGTCATCTTGCTCGTCTCGGGGCCGCTCAGTGTTTTTGTGGTTATCGAAAAATATATACTGCATGATCCGTTTGGCCTGCGGATAACCGGCACTGCAACACTTGCCTTGATGCTGCTATTTTTGATCGGCCTGGTGCTTATCGGCCAAGGCCTAGTGGCGCTGTATATTGCGCATATCCATGCCGAAGTTACCAACCGGCCGCTATATGTGGTGCGAAACGAGCTGGGGGATCTGCTGGAGGACGAGGCGTGAACATCCTCTGGTTTACCTGGAAAGATCGCCAGCACCCGCTCGCCGGTGGGGCGGAGATAGTCAACGAGGAGCTTGCCAAACGCTTGGCCGGCGATGGCCACCACGTCACGCTAGTGGTGGGCGGCTTTGCCGGCGCCGCGTCGGAGGCAACCATCGATGGTTATAAAATCATCCGCCTCGGCAACCGCTACACGCTGTACCCGCTGGCATATCGTTATTATAAACAGCACCTGGTTGGCTGGGCTGATGTGGTGATTGACGAGGTCAACACCCTGCCGTTTTGCGCCAAGTTTTATGTTAAAGAGCCAGTGATTATGCTTTATCACCAGCTGTGCCGCGAGGTGTGGTTCCACGAAATGATCCCACCGCTTAGCTGGGCTGGCTATTTGATCGAGCCGCTATATGTTCGGCTGTTGAGTAGCCTGCCAGCCATAACCATTTCCGAAAGTACCAAACAAGATCTGGTGCGTTTTGGTTACGACCCGAAAAAAGTTCACATAATCTCCGAAGGAATCCAACTGCAGCCCGCGCAAGATTTAGGTAAAATTAGTAAGTACCGGCTGCCGACCGTGCTCAGCCTCGGTGCCCTTAAATCGATGAAGCGCACCCTGCATCATATCGAGGCTTTTGAGCTGGCCAAGCAGCGCATCCCTGGCCTGCAGCTCAAAATTGCCGGCGGTGTGCAAGAAAAGTATGGCAAAAAGGTGTTAGCGCGCATCGCCGTCTCGCCCTTTAAAACCGACATCGAGTATCTCGGCCGGGTCAGCGCCGAGCAAAAGCTGGAGCTGATGCAAAAAAGCCATGTACTCATCCAAACCGCCGTGCGCGAAGGCTGGGGCCTGACCATCACCGAAGCCGCCAGCCAGGGCACCCCTGCCGTGGTGTATGATGTCGCCGGCCTGCGCGACAGCGTCCGTCACCACCAAACCGGCCTCATCACCGCCGCCACACCCCGGGCCTTGGCCGACGGTATTGTCCAGCTTTTGCAAAGCCAAGCCCTTTACCAAACCCTGCGCCAAGCGGCATGGGAATGGAGCAAAACGGTCACGTTCGAGCAATGTTATCGAGATTTTAAACAAGCAGCGGAGATTGCATGAAAAAGCCATTAGTATCAGTTATTGTGCCAACATTAAATAGCCAAGCGGTGCTGAAAGTATGCCTGCAATCAATCGCCGCCCAAACTTATCAGCCAATCGAGATTATTGTTGTCGATAACCCCAAAACCACCGACGCCACGCGCTTTGTTGCCGAACAATATACTGGCAAAGTGTTTATCCAAGGCCCCGAGCGTTCGGCGCAGGTTAATTACGGCGTCGAGCAAGCAGCGGGCGAGTACGTATACAAAGTAGACTGCGATTTTATTCTCGACCCAACCGTGGTTGAAGAATGCGTCGCCAAAGCCCAGCAAGGTTTTGACGCGGTTGTCGTCCACAACTCGCCCGATGTGCGCATCAGCTGGATTGCCAAAATCCGCAAGTTCGAGGTTGATATGTACAAATATGACATCACCCACTCCTCGGCGCGCTTTGTTCGCAAGGATGTGTACCAAAAAATCGGCGGCTTTAACCCGGAGATTACCGCTGGTGAGGACTATGATTTTCAAAACAAACTTAACAGGGGCGGCTACCGCACGGGATTTATCGATGCCGAAGCGCTGCATCTTGGCGAACCGACAGACATCTGGAAGCATATGAAAAAATATTACGATTACGGCAAAGACTTTGTGCATTACAAAGCGCAAAACCAAGCCGAATCCAAACAGCAACTCGGCTTTCTGCGCTCGGTATACGTCCGGCACTGGCGGAAGTTTCTGCGCCATCCGTTTGTGGGCGCCAGTTTTATTGCGTATAACTTTTGTAAGTATGGGTTTGGAGGCGCGGGGTATTTGGTCGGTAGATTGCAGGAACAGACGCAGCGATGAAATTAGCTGATGTTTTAGAAACGCAAAACCTAGAGCACAGCGTACTCATTGGCTACTACGGCGGCGGAAATTATGGCGACGAGCTGCTTTTGGAGGTCCTGGCGAGCTTGTTAAAATCTAAAGGCATCAGGAACGTTACCATTACTTATCAAACACCGCCGGGCTTTTTAACCTTTCATCACGAATCGGGCTATTCGCTTATTAAAATGAGCGATAAAAAATCGCTTATGCGGACGATCTTGCGCAACAAGAACATCCTTGTGGGCGGCGGCGGGCTGTGGGGTTTGGATGTTAATGCCAACATTTTTCTTTTTAGTCTCGTACTGTTTGCAAGCAGATGGCTGTTGGGCAAAAAAGTATATTTACTCGGCGTGGGGTATTATAATTCCACCTCAAAACTGGGCCGCGCTAGCGCCTGGCTGGCAGGCAAATCGGCGAAATATATTGTGGCCCGTGATGCCGAAACCCTGCAAAACTTTCAAAAAATCAGCAAGCGGGTTGCCCAGGATGATGACATCGCCTGGAGCGCGCCAAAGCTTAATCTTACAGATTACCAAGCGGATCTCGACCAGCTTGAGGGCCTGCTCCGCATAAGCGGCAAGACGCTTTTTATCACGTTGCGGCGCTTCCAACCCTCGCAAAAGAACGAGTACGCCCGGGTTGTAGAACACCTGCTTGCAGATAATAAAGATAAGAAAATCATCATCGCCCTTATGGAGCCGCAAAATGTCGACCCCGCTGGCTACAAACTAATCCGTAACTGGGCGGTGAAGTATAAAAATATCCAGGCGATAGATTTTTCGTATAACCCGCTCGGGCTCTTCTTGTTTTTTCAGAAATATCACGACCAGCTTGCCTTGATTGGGCCGCAGTTTCACATAATTATCACGGCTCGGTTGGCGGGCGTGCCGTTTTTACCGATATCTTACGATAATAAAGTCAGCCAGCTGCTGCAGTCGCTCGGCATTGAACCAATACCTATTGGCAAACTTTCCGCAGGTGATGCGCAGCGGTTTATCGATGATTTTTACGGAGCGGGGAGCTAGCCAGTGCTGTTCCTGTCCAATGGTGATTTTGGCTTTCCGTTTACTTGGCCGCTGTACCTAGCAAAGCAGTTTTTTATCTGGTCGTATCAGTCCGGGGCGGCCAATATCGATGGCATCACTCGCATGCCAGGACGGCTCATTGATCTGCTTGTTTTTATGGCGGCTGGCAACCTGGTTTTTGAGTACTTTTTTATAGCTTCATCGCTGGCGATTGTCTTCGCTTCGTTTTTTTACTTCGCCCGCACGTTTTTGAAGATTAAAAATGTGTACATCCAATTGCTATTGTCGTTATTGTTTACCCTTAATCCGATTGTGCTTGGCAACCTCTCTAAAGTTGGCCTTGTTTTGGCGGCGGCCATGCTGCCGGCGTGCTTAACGGTGGTTCAGGAGGCATTCGAGCATAAACGGCTTAGCTATTTTATCTGGTGGTTAATTTTTTTGAATATATCGCTTATACACCCCTTTACGTTTGCGGTAAACTTGGTTGCCTCGGGGATATACTTTCTTTACCAAGCCTCGGCGCGGCGCAGCTTTGATGTAAAAAGTCTTGCCAAGTTTGCCGGTGTGGCCGGGCTATTTGTTTTATTGAATGCTTATTTTATATTGCCGCTTTTCAGTATCCAGACCATCGATAAAGGCGTGCTTTCAAACGCCGCAACCAGCACGCCGACCGACTACACAGCGCTGGTAGACGCACTCAACACCGGTGACATCCTGACTGGTTTATCTCTGTCCAAAAACGTGGTTAAAGACTATGATTTTTACAACTCGGCCTATCAGCCCGCCTATTTTTTGAGTATATTTGCGTTTTACGTGCTGCTCTTTGGCCTGTATCTATGGCTTGCGAAAAAATTTGACGCGGTTGATAAGGGCAGGTTTGCGGTGTTTTTGACTCTGTTTTTAGTATTGCTGGCGCTGGCTACCGTGACGCTGCTCGGCGTCGATATTCTGTTAAAGCTTGTCATAAATCTGCCCGGCGGCTGGGCGTTTCGGTCGCCTCTAAAATGGCAGCTGTACATCCCCTTAGTGCTTATTGCCATGCTTGGTTTGCTGATAAAATACATCAAATCGCCAGGGCATCGGCTTGGGGTTTGCGCGGGGCTTGTGGCTATGTCCCTGCTAATGAACGGCTACTTGTTTGTCGACATATACCACCGGCTTTTGACCCCACGGTCGATTCAATATTTCGGGGCTTTGCAACACCTTAATCTTGACCATAAAAACCTGCTGCTCGCGATGGGCGAGCAGTGCATTGGTTTTGAACAGCGTTACCCAGAGATTATGACCGAACTGAACCAGGTTTTAGATTCGAAAAATGTGCAAGTCCGGCAGATTAACATTAACGACATCGGCCAGATTAATATGAACAGTTTCGGTTATATTTTAAGCTGCGAAAATATCGCTGAATCGACGGTAGCCCAGGCGCCTAATTTTGCTCTAACTGGCACCTTCGTTGACGGCATATTCCAGCTATACACCAACAAAGCGCCACAACCGTATGTGTACGCCATGCCGGATATTTTTACGCTGGGCCAGCAACAACCCGCCGGTATGTATGGTTTTGTCGCCAACTCTTTGCATAAAAAGTTCAACTTTGTGGATTCCGCCCAAAAAGAGGGGCAAGCCGGCACTAGCCTGCAGGATGTGTTTGGTCCGCTGACGTTTGGCAATATCCGTAACGGCTTTATAACTTCGTCGTTATCTCCCGTACGCCCCGGTCTGCAAAAACTGTATCTGAGTGCCAGTACTAAAGCCCTGTATTACGACGAGAAGGACGCCTGGCTGTCTTTGGCAGCTCAGAAGCAGCCGGGCTATCAATTAATCCCTGCAAATAGTCAAAAAACCCTGGATGTTACGGTTCCCGCTGGAAAATCTTTAACGGTTAGCTATGCCGATCAAACCTACACCTACAAAAATCTTGTGCCCAACGGCTCGCTCGAGAAAGGCTTGTGGCAAAAATCTGTCAGTGATTGCTACAACTACGATAATCGCCCTTCGCTGGGCATGAGCCTGGACAAAAGTCAAAAAACAGACGGCGGCCAGTCGCTAAAATTGACTGCGGGGAGCCACATTGCCTGCACGGGCCCGGCCGATATTTTTGTAAAACCGGGCCAGACCTATCTGCTCAGCTTTGACTATCAGACCTCGGATTTTAGCGGCGGCTACACCGTTAATTTTAACAATCTCGAAAACGATACGCTCAGCGGGCGGCTAACGGGCGACGGGACCAACTGGCGTACGTTTACGAAAGTTATAACCATTCCGTCGGATTCGATAAGCCTGCATTTGCAAGCGGCGGCGTATCCGGATAGCTCCAGCGGCGAGGACGGCGTTGCGCGTTATGATAATTTCCGAATGGTTCAAATACCCGATATTCAGAGCAAGTTTTACCTCGTAAACGAGAGCGGGGAGACGGTAAACACTCCGCCCAAGGTGAGCTTTAATGTCGTTGATCCGACAAGAACACTT
>DATLVY010000084.1:0-2541 GCA_035576845.1 Candidatus Acidiferrum sp.
TCGTTCTTATTGGTACGGGCGTGGGAGTTATTGCAGCGGGCGGATACCTTATCGACACGCTGCGCGGAAAAGTCCGTCCTAACCGCGTCAGTTTCTTTATGTGGTCGGTTGCTCCGGCAATCGCCTTTGCGGCGGAAATTGGGCAAGGTGTCGGGCTCGTCTCGCTGCAGACATTAAACCAGGCAATTCTGCCTTTTCTTGTGCTCTTGGCTTCATTTGTGAACAAAAAAGCCGAATGGAAGATTACAAAGTTTGATCTGATATGCGGCGCTTTATCGGTTGTTGGCCTGACGCTCTGGTTAGTCACAAAAGTCGGTAACGTTGCAATTGCCTTTAGCATTATGGCAGACGGTTTGGCGGCATTGCCAACCATCATCAAAGCGTATAAACATCCCGAGAGTGAGATTGCATGGCCGTGGTTCGTGACTGCTGTAGGCATGCTGATAAGTTTGTTGACCATAACACATTGGACCTTCGCGAATTACGGCTTTATCTTATACCTGCTCGTGTGCAATGCGTTTATTGCCAGTTTTGCGCGGTTTAGGCCAAAGCATGTGGCTGTGGAAGTGGCAGATAGCCTGGCCCCGACCAGAGAAGCGGAAAAAGTATGAAGCACGCCATTATCTCCGCGCTTATCTTCTCCAAAGATCGTCTGGGGTACGGGCAAGACTAGTCAGCGGAATTCTGATACTCCAAGGGTTGTTCGACTACAAGTCGATTGTTACCATGCGATCTGTCTGGGCAAATGCTCCAGGTGGATTTGAGAAGCGTGTTGATTACTTTGTATAAATGTTGTATTATAGCATACATCCCAATGCAATTTCGGGATGTATATTGATTTTGACGAAGGAGAAGCTATGACTCTCTATAAACCCGGCGTTTTAGTCGGTGACGGCGACTCTCGCTACAGGCTCGGGGCACAAATCGGTCAAGGAAATTTTAGCCAGGTGTTCACTGCAACCGACACTGCACTGCATGCACCACGCGTTTTGAAAATTCTGACAGGCACCGCTGACCCCGACCGGATTGCGGCATTCATTCAAGAAGGCCGCCGCCAGGCGCAGCTTATGCACCCTGGCGTGCTGCTAGTTATGGGGTTGTTCTTTGATAATGGCACACCGATCCTGGTAACGCCGCCGATGGAGCGCTCACTCCGAGCACTTTTCAATGCGCAACCAGGCGGCAAAAACCTGGAAGATGCCTGGTGGCTTGCGGCACTGATCGATACGCTGCAGTATGTGCATCAGGAGGGCGTCGCCCACCTTGACATCAAGCCCGAGAATGTCTTGCTTGGCAGATACGAGCAGCAGGTTTGCCTCTGTGACTTTGGCATCTCGAAGGTGCTGGACTCGATCGGGGGTAAAACAATCGACCAAACAGGCACCGCAAATCATGGCACCATCGATTACCTGTCGCCAGAGCAGCTTAACAAACAGAGTCCCGGCTACGCAAGCGACCAGTACTCGGTTGCGGCTATGCTGTACGAATGGCTCAGCGGCTCGACGTTGTTCCCAGGAAACATGCTCGAAACGTTGCAAGGGCATTTGCACAAAATGCCAGACATGCGACTGTTGCATCCCAGCACTCCCCAGCATGCTGTGGAGGCGCTGAGCAGGGCGTTATCAAAAAAGCCCGGCGATCGGTTCGCGAACATTGGAGATTTTTATCAGGCATTAACTGGCCAAAAACTACCAGCCACAGCTATACCTGCCGGGGCGCCAATTCAACCGTCCTGCCCATTCTGTCGGCAGGACATTATAGCTGGCGCCCTGCACTGTACTGCGTGCGGTCATGCCTTGCCTGCCCCGCTGGTAACCAGCCGTTTGACGGTCGTTGTTAACCCAGCACAGCTCGACCGAGTTAAAATCGTCACTATCGTCTCACCCAATGCGGTGCGGCAGAGCGGTGACAAGTATGACGAGGTCAACGCGCTACTGGAAGTGCTGCTCGAAACCTTTGAGCCGGTACGGGATGAGGGTGATAAGAGAGACTTCAACTTCATCCTTAACCTGCCGATCGGCGCTGCGCCAACCGATGTCAAAGCGGCAATTGAAGCCAGCGATATTGTCTTGTTACTGATCGGGCCGGGGATTCTTGACCCGTCAAGCATTGAGGTGATCGATTTTCTCTGCCAGCAAGAAGCACAGCGACGTTTGCCAGTTTTACCATTGTGCGGACTGCCGGTAGATTGGGAAGACGATGCGCATATGAGCTCTTTCAAACCAAGTCGTACGCTAACGTTCCCGACTTACCCGTTCAAGTGGATGAGCGAAATTGTCGTAGCGCCAGGCTCGGTTGCACAGCACCCTGCGTATGCTAGGTTGATTAGGGATATGCTCGCGTTTTTGTACGGGGCGTGAGTCTGATGTCTGAGACGGTCACACTTTTCAATAAAGTGTGACCGTTTTACTTTGGCGGCTACTCATCTACTTCGTCGTAACATTATCCAAACTAGCCTTCGCCCCTTTCAAAAGTGCGTAGGTCACTTTATCCATTGTTGCGCCGTCGAAAATGGTATGTTTCACTTCGCTGTGGTGAAAG
>DATLVY010000085.1:0-7388 GCA_035576845.1 Candidatus Acidiferrum sp.
AATAGCGTAATCCCCGCTGCCGTCAGCCATAATCGAGCCGGTGCGCACCATGCCAAGCAAACCGCGCTTAGCCAGCCTGCCCAGTTGCAAGCTGCCCAGCGGCGCATCGGTGGCTAGCACAATCATGCACGAGCCATCCGGCCCGGGAACCAGATTGTCAAAATCCGTGCTGCCAAGCAGCTGCCCGACCGGCACGCCCAGGATAGTCAAAGCGCCGCCAAAGTTGGTTTGCACTAGAGCGCCGACAGTGTACGTGCTACCCGCGGTGCGCACGATCCGCGAAGCGCTGCCGATGCCGCCCTTCCAAGCAAAGGCCCGGCTGCCGGTGCCGGCTCCCACCGAGCCGAGTGCAAAGTCGGCCCGGCGATCTTGATAAGCCGCCTGCACTTCAGCCGTGCCCAGGCTATTTTTGTGGATGTTGTTCACGCGCCCGTCGTTCACCTCGCCGACCACGACGTTGATGCTATCGAGCGGCCCAAGGTCGGGCGTGTTTTGTATGACTACGTCCACCATGCCGCGCAGCACCGGCCCAACGGCCAGCGTGTTGGTCAGGGCAATCGGCGCTTCGATAACGCCCAGTTCGTTGACTTGGCTCAGGCCGGCCAGTTTGCCATAGCCGTTGCCAACCGCGATGGCCGCGGGTAGTTTTGAGCGAAACAGATTTGCTACGCCGGGGTCGATAATGGTAATTCCGGTGTTGATATCCGGCGCCTGGCGCTTGGTGTAGTGCCCAACCGTTACGCCCGCTACATCACTGATAAGATTTTTTGGCCCAGCAGAAAGCAGACCTGGGGTCAGGCCGTATTCGCGAAAGCGTTTTGGTTGGTTTGACATTATGTAACTCCTTAAAATTAGGCTAGAACGGTGGTTGCCTTGCTAGGCGCAAGACAACCACCACATTTTTATCGAAAGGGCTAACCGAGGTCGAGCGGAATCTGGGCGGCATCAACGCAGCCGTGAGTCTTGCTCATATTCGTTGGACAAGCCAGGACCGGGCACGAAACAAGCATGCCGTTTATGTACCAAGGCCGCAATAAAACTCGGCAGTTAAAGTCTTCGGGTTGCAGACGACCCAGTTCGTTCAACACCGACCAAACGGGAATGGTGTAGGTTGCTGGCGCGCGGTATTGTTGCAGCAAAACCGGTGCTCCGGCTGCAAAAGCTTTGTCAACCTGTTCGGGCCATCGCGTGTTGGTAAAGGTTTTGCCCAGGTACACTCCATACGAGCGGGTTGATTGCTCGGTAGCGCCAGCAACCTTGAGCACCAGGTTATTGCGGGCCTGGCCGCCTAGCTGCCGTAACTCTTCGTAACTTGCAATGGTGCACATGCCGACAGTCTGTGGAAAGTCACGCTGGCTGCGCACCAAGCTCGATGGCGGAATCGTTTTCTGCAACAACTCAAACGACGCATTGCTCATATGCTGGCGGAAGTAATCATGCAATTCCCAAAAGATGCCGAGCCACGCCTTATTACCCCATGGGGCGACTTCCGGTACCATAGCGATGGTTCCGGCAGAAGCCATGTCGACCAAATCCATTAACCGCTGGTCAATTTCAAACAGAGGGAATAGGCGCCAAATTGTGCCTACCTTATGGCGCGGACCATCGGAGACCCGATGATACAGTTGGCCGTCATGACCGACCTGCAATTGATCTAATTCGTCGGTGGTGACCATGGCAACACTTCCCGCTCCAACTTTATCCCACTGCTCGGCAAGCCAGCGCATCTCCTGGACATAGACGCTACTCCATTTACTAGACACCACGAAGATCAGCTTGCCGCGCTTGGTTAAGCTAGCAATGGCCAACTTCCAACGTGTTTGATTCACGCCGTAAGCCATATCAAGCGCATAAGCATCGGCGACGCCGCCAGGGTGCTCGTCGGTTTCCCATACCAAGGGGTTGCCGTCCTTATCGATGGATACATCCAGCCGACGTACTCCCCATGGCGCGGTTAGTTTACCGGATAGGTAATGTTTTAATACTGGCGACGGAACTCCTTGTAGAGCAGGGATGACGAACGCGTCGTAATACAGCAGGTCGCTGCCCTGTGTTAAGCTCAGGCAGCACCGTTCGTATTCGTCGAATGCATTGACAACGAGATTGGTCAGCAAAGCAGTATCACCAGTAAGTGGCAAGGGTGAAATCCGTCCCCAGCTCGGTTTCCAGCCTTCCTTGGGTAACCTGTCGTACTTTTCGTTAACGATACTGTGAAAATCTGGGGCATTAGGCCCATTCAAGTTTTTAACGATAGGGTCGATGGCGCTCGACCGCATCCCGTCCGGAATACAAAGCATCCGGGTTCTCCTTTCGATATCGCCTGCGGACACTATGCCGCTTGCGAGGGCTTTTGGGCCCTAACAGCGCGTCGTCCTCACGCTGCGCTACTAGCACCCAAAACAAAACCGCCAGATGTGCTCTGGCGGCAGTTATATAAAGTCGAAATTTGTTGTTTTATGCTACGTGATAACTACCGCCAAAAGAATATGCATGCTTAAAATAGCCCCAAGTCATGCTGGTGCTGCGACGCATCGTTACTTTTGCGGTATTACGTACCATAACCGTGAGCATAGCACGGATGTTTAGTAGCAGTCAACAACCAAACTTTTTTACAGCGACGCTTCGATAGCGGCCCACTCGGCGTCAGGATTATCAACCGGGATAATCACACTGACTTGGTCGCCAACTTTGGCTTTAAAATAAGTAACACTGGCGAGCAGCACGCGGTATTCGTGGCCGGAGACTTCCACAAAGTATGCGCCATCATGCTGCATCAATGTGCCGATAACCTGTTTGCGCTCGACTGGGCCGATTTGTTTGTACACAAAGCTGCCGTCGTCGGCGATGGTGAGTTTCATAATGTCACCCTCGACCAGCTTAGATTTACTGGCATAGTTGGCTGGCACGGGGTAGCTTTTGCCGTCTGGGCCCATCATGACCTGGCCGTCAAAGACGCCTTCGATCACTTTGCCGGCGATTTCTTCACTCTTGGCCGATTTGACGGTGGTGATGTCGTCGCCGAGCAAGCTAATTAATAACTCCTTGGCTGCTGCCAGGTTAGTTTCCGCTTCTTGAATCAGCGACCGAAGGCGCTTGACCTGTTTTTCTGGTAAATCAGACATATGATTCTCGCAAAATCCTATCTGTTTGTTTCTTAGGTAGTACTAACATGGATGATAGCGTAGATTGCTTTGGTTGTCAAATTCGGGACCTTTGTGCGATGACGTCCAGTATTGGGCGGGGAAGTTTTGTGTTATTATAAAATATATTTGCAGAACTGCTGCAGATGTATCGTCTAGCATTGTAGAAGGATTGTGCAATGACACACCTGAAGCCCGGTCAATATCCGGCGCTATCCGATGAAAAAACAGAGGTAAGTTTAAAAAATGATCGGATAGTTTGCTGGGTATATCTCGGCAGCGCGATAGCCGCCGTATGCTTTTTTGTCTGCATCGCCTGGCTGTGTTTTTTTGGCGAGCCATTGGATGATGCGTTGCTGGCCAGAGTGTTTATTATTGTGGGGATTTTCTCTTGTGCCAGCTGCGTGGTGATGGCAGCTGTGGGTGTTAATATGGTCATTGAGTTGAGGACAATAGCAGCTAAGTTGCGGGACTTCCGTTAAGGCTAGCTAGTTTAGCCTGTGCCCGGCCAAGTTTTACGAGGCCGGGTTTTTAATTGCCAATAAAAGCAAACAGCCTGTGCGTTAAAACACAGGCTGTTTGCTTTTGTTTGGCCGGATGGGTTCGTTATTAGGCAACGTCGACGGCTGCGCCAGCTTCAGTGAGGGCTTTTTTGGCGGCTTCAGCTTCGTCTTTGCCGACTTTTTCTTTGATGACGCTTGGGACGCCGTCAACGAGGGCTTTGGCTTCGCCAAGACCCAGGCCGGTCAAGTCCTTCACGGCTTTGATGACGGCAACTTTTTGAGCGCCAGCATCTTTGAGGGTGACGGTAAACTCGGTCTTTTCCTCAGCGGCAGCAGCGCCACCTTCGGCGGCGGCTGGGGCGGCAGCAACGGCTACGGCAGGCGCAGCAGCGCTCACGCCCCAATATTCCTCGAGGAATTTTACAAATTTGCTAATTTCGAGCGCGCTCAGTTTGTCGAGCTGCTCAACCAGCGTTTTAAATTCTGCTGGGACTTCTACTTTCTTATCTTCCATGATTTTCTCCTTAAAGTTTGAAATTGAATCGTGCTTTTCGCCCATGATGAACTCCGAGAACGTTACGCGCCGGGATTTTTACGTAGTAAAAATTCGCGGGCTGCACTTCGCTTAATTCTCTCCGTTCAACATGGGCGAGCGCACGGTACTTTTATTTTACTGAATCGCATCGGCGCGGGCATTCAAAACATTGAGCACCCCACGCACATTGCCAGCCAGCACGTTGACAAACCCAGAGATCGGCGCGGCAAGCGTGCCAACCAACTGCGCGCGAAGCTGGTCTTTGCTCGGCAGTGATGCCAGGGCTTTGACGTCGGCTTCGTTCAAAATGCTACCGTCTGCGGTCAGGCCGCCAGCTAGTTTCAACGCTTCATGCTTTTTGGCAAATTGCGCTAGTAACTGGGCGGGCGCGACCTCGTCGGTGCTGCTGACGGCGTAGAGCAATTGGCCTTTTAAGGCACTTTTGTCAGTGTCTTTAAAGCTGGCTGATTGCTGCAGCGCCACGCGCACCAGGCGGTTTTTGGCTACCTTTACCGAAACTCCCGCGCTGGTAGCAGCACGGCGCAGTTCCTGTAGTTCGGCAACCGTCAGGCCTTCGTATTTGGCAAAAGCGGTTAGCTTGGCATTCGCCAGCAGTTCGCTCATGCTTCCAACAACGGCTTCTTTCTTATTTCGACTAATCGCCATAGTTATTCCTTATGTTATTTAATCTTCCGGCCAAGTTTTTAAAAACCAAAAAGTCTTTGATTCTCGCACGACCAAAGACTTTGGAAATAAAACAAATTGTTTGTTTCATCGCCTCGGTAGCCTGGTATATTAAGCCTTGCGGCGGCCACTGTCTTGGGTAATGTTACCTCCCATTGTAGCCGATTGATGTGATGGTGTCAACGTTTATTTACAGCGGGTATCCCCTGGCACCGCGGAGGATTAGGCGAAATGCAACCCGCATCCCTGAAAGGGATCCGGCGTGTAGTGTGCTCCGCGGTGCCAGGGGATACCCGCTGTATCTATCCTCCTAACAACCTCGAGCCTCGAGAAATGGGTTTATTTAAGCAGCGACGGACTACCGGGCATGGTGCTCGGCGGTACGTTAAAGGCGTACTGCGTTGGCCGGACGGTTTTTTTGTGGGTGCCGGTTTTGGTTGGGGTGCCGCTGTTTTTGGCTAAAGTATTGAGATACCGCAGCAGGATATCGTGCATTTGCACCAGGCCTTTGGCCGAGATCCATTCTTCGGGGCCGTGATGGCCGCCGCCGGGCGAGCGAACAATGACGCAGGGCACGCCAATCGGGGTAAAATGCCGCCCATCGCTGCCGGCGTACGAAAAGGTGGTGCCGGCCGGCCGGCCAGTAACAGCCTCGATATCGTCGGCAAATTGTTTAACATAGGGGTTGTCTAGGCCATTGCGAAACGGCACACCTTCGGCAAACATTTCAATGACCGCGTCGTGTTCTTTGGCGAGTGCTTCGATGGCCGAACGTTTTTCAAAATGCTCGGCTAAGTTGGTGGTGCGGATGTCGATTTCGGCGGTCGCTTGGCCAGGAATTTGGTTGACGGCTTCACCTGAACGCAGGGTGCCGACGGTGATAGTGCTGGTTGTTGGTGTTTTATCGGGCTTATCAAACAGTGCCCTGATTGCGTCGAGCAGCGTTAGCATTTTCTCCAGGGCGCTTTCACCTTCCCAGGGCCGCGAGCCGTGGGCCGTGACCCCATTGGTAGTGAGGCGGAAAAACCAAAGGCCTTTGCAAAAGGTTTCGATGTTCCAATCTTCACCACCATCAGGGATAACGCACGCTTTACGTGGCACATAGCCCAGCTCGATCAACTTGGCGGCGCCATTGTAACCGCCTACTTCTTCGTCGCCGGTGATCAGAATTCCAAAATCATATTCGCTCAGCCGGCCTTTTAGCTCGTCGACCAATTGCATATAAACCGCCAGCGAGCCCTTCATGTCGTAGGTGCCGCGGCCGTATAGTTTATCGCCGTCAATGTGCAGCTCGAACTGCTCGATGTCAGCGGGCGCCACATCCATATGCGCGCACAAATAGACCGCCGGTTGTTTGGTTGGTTGTGTCGTGGCGACCATCGACTCGATACCGTTAAACACAAACCGCTCGACGTACATGCCTCGAGACGACAAGTAGTGGTTCACGTAGTCGTAGGCGCGTTTGTTGGGCTCGTAATCTCCCGTAATGGTCGGTTCGGCGACTAAACGCCTGAGTATTGGTTCCATATTTCCCCTATCTTGCAAACAAAAATCCCGAGTTCCCCCGGGTTTGGTCTGCCTTTTTCTTGATATTTTACGCGTGCAAGCCAAACCCACTCGTGGGGACGAGGAGCATCAATACCACAATAATGTTTTTGGCTGCGAGACGCATACTTCTATAAGGGTACTGCTAAAGAGGGCTTGTGTCAAGATTTCGTAACTGACTCTCCAAACCCTGAGTGGCAATCCAAAAAATATCACCCGGGAGTTCCGCGTCAGCGGATGTCTCAAGCAAGGATGTTTTTTTGGATTGACGAGGCTCAGGGTTTGGAGAGTCAGTTTTGTTTTCATGTATAAGAAAATCGCCCGGAGCGTAACCTCCGGGCGTCCCCTGGCCGATGATGGTCAGAAGGTAATGCCTGTAAAACGAGTCGTAGCTTGCCCAAACAGCAGTGGCGGTAACGGCCGGGTTTGCGTAGCGTCCTGGTCGTCTTTTACCAGCCTCACCAGGGCTAGCAGAAGCTCCGCGCATGTGCCGATGTGCCCTTCGAACTTCTCAAGCTTCAAGGTTCTATGCCGTCGGGAGATAATCAGCTCCATGCCAGCGTAATTACCCCCAACAAACAAGAATAAGGTTTCGGGCGTAGTATAGCCGTTAACCTTAACGGCTATTTCCGTGGGTGGAACGCTCTTGGTAGTCGGTCGTAGCGGCGCATCAAAGGTGCAAACCGCACGACTTTTTAGCGCGGCCAACAACGGTGGTAAGAAGGACTTCGCAAATTCCGGCAGGGCGCTATCCAGGGCGATAAGATCATCGTGCTGATCGGTCGACTCTGGCGCACCGCCATCTACAATCGCCAAGAAGTCGGCGTTTGTCAGGAAGTTACCCATGATTCTGTCCATGTGTTCTTTCTCGATTCTACAGTCCAAAAATTCGTCGCCAGGCAAGTTAGCCCGGCGAACTCTACACACTATACCATACCCCGTGACACGCCTGGCATTGCCAGCGCGTGATATAATAGCCAT
>DATLVY010000086.1:0-2425 GCA_035576845.1 Candidatus Acidiferrum sp.
ATACTGATAACCTCAAAAAGGAAAAATGGATCAGCGAAGTGGGCTGGTTTCCTTTTGCCGATGCCATCGATAAAATCGAGTACGACGACATACAAAAGCTTATGCTGCTAGCCATGAAGAAGATCCGCAATGCTCGACTCTAACATCATCAAAAAGTACCAGGAATTTGCGCTGGCGACCTTTGGCTTTCAGTTCGATAACCATGACCTGCTGCTCACCGCCTTCACCCACCGCTCGTACGTCAACGAGCATAAAAAAAGCGCTAGTGCCCATAACGAGCGGCTGGAATTTTTGGGCGACGCAGTGCTTGAGCTGGTTGTTACTGAATTTTTATACGCTAACTATGGCGAGCCAGAGGGCATTTTGACCAACTGGCGCGCCGCGCTGGTACGTACCGAGTCGATCAGCGCCGCCGCCAGCCGCCTGGGTTTTGCCGATATGCTGCGCCTCAGCCGCGGCGAGCGTCACGGCAGCGAGCGAGCCCGGCACCAGATTTTGGCTAACTCGTTCGAGGCCGTCATTGGTGCCATTTACCTCGACAAAGGTTACGGCCCGGCCAAAGAATTTATCGCTAAAAATATACTCACCACCTTCGACGAAATTCTTGAGGCTGGCAGCTGGCGCGACGCCAAATCCCGCCTGCAAGAGGTCGCCCAAAGCACCGACGGCCTGACGCCTGCCTACAAAGTCCTCTCCGAAGAAGGCCCTGATCATGACAAAACCTTCACGCTTGGCGTGTACGTCGGCAGCAAACTACTGGGAAAAGGCACCGGCCCATCCAAGCAAGTTGCACAACAGGAAGCGGCCCAGGCGGCGCTGCAAAAGTATCAGGGCAAGTAGAGATTTTTTTGTTGATTTAAAGTGTTGGGCGACTCCCCCCTCGCTTCATGGAGGATTAGGCGAAATGCAGCCCGAGTCTCTAGCAAAGACTTGGCGCGTAGTGTGCTCTATGAGAGGAGAGTCGCCCAAGCATTGTCACCATCGACAAACCCCCACGGGCCCATTATAGTGTAGGCAGTCAACCTGATTGACAGAACCTACAGAGAGGTGACCCTGATGAATGATGAAACGCCTACCCCGACCCTTTTGCTGCAACGAATTGAGGCGCTTGTTCGACAGCGTTCGCGCTACTTTACAATCACTGCCCGAAAGGTTATCTGGGGGCTTGGCGATGGCCAGTGGCATGCCCCGTCTGAACTTGCACATGATCTACAGCTACCCCCTAAAAACGTTAGTTTACTATTGTTTTATTTAGCGAAAGATGGGTTCGTCGCAACTCGAGAACAAAAATTGCTGGGTAGAATGCGCACCTTTTATGGCCTTACTGCCCGGTGGGCTGAAAAACTTGATGAAGTAATTGCTTATCTGGGGAGCCCCGTTATCTATACGGCCCCCTGGTCGGAATATGCACAGGCGTCAAGCCTCATAAGCTCAGTACTCTCGGGGGCGACGTGTTATGCAGTGCTTGTAGCGGTTGCAGAAGCAGCCGATTGGACAACTCCGGATGAAGTGATGAGCCGACTTGGCATCACGCACTACACAGCCACCAAATACCTGCACAAGCTGGCCGAGGCACAAGTTATTCAAGCTCGTGCGCTTCAAAGGAGGCGCAAAGGAAACCGCGCGCAGTTTTGTCTGTCTCCGGCGACAAAAACAGAGATCATCGCCGCTCTGAGCTCGATGAAAGGATTGGAGGCAAACTAGTTTACCCGGCAGCAGACTATCCGCCAAAACCCGGGCGGATAGTTTTTTATAGAGAAGTTGCTAACACCCGGCAAAGGTTGTCTGGATCGGGCTGGGGCATTTAACATTCCTTTACCTTTTTGCACATATATGGCAGTCATCAACAAAGCATTGACAACAGATACGATTATCGGTAGAATTAAATCAACTACGCTTAAAGTTTAAGAGGAATTATTTACTAGTATGCTCGCTATCCGTTTGCAACGTCTCGGCCGCAAGGCACTACCAATCTATCGCCTGGCTGTTCAAGACGCCCAGCGCCATCCGTCCAGCGGGCGGGTTGTGTGCTATGTCGGCACTTATAATCCGCACACTAAAGCCGTAACGCTCGACAAAGAAAAGGTCAGCCAGTACTTAAAAGATGGCGCCCAACCGACTCCGCGGGTGGTTCGCCTATTACAGGCTGAAAAGCTCGATATGCCAAGCTGGGTCAAATCACCTGTCACAACCCACAGCAAAGCGACCCGCAAACCAGCTAAGTTACGCAAAAACCAGCCGAAACAACCAGCACCTGCTGCTGAGGCTGTCGCCGAAACACCGGAGACCACACAGCCTGCAGAACCCGACACCGCGAGCGCCGAGACGCCCACTTCGACTGAAGCCTAAGCTTGTTATCGCGAATATAAGTGTCTCATTTTGACACACCTATTTGCATGGCCCTTTGCCATGGTCTACAATATAT
>DATLVY010000087.1:0-6001 GCA_035576845.1 Candidatus Acidiferrum sp.
CAAAGACGCCATTGTAATCTGTTCCCGCCACAAGCCAGTCGCCATCGGCGGCATTATGGGCGGCCGCGACACAGAGGTGGATGCAAGCACCAAGCGTCTTATTATCGAGTCGGCTAATTTTAGCATGTACTCTATCCGTAAAACGTCGATGGAGCACGGTATTTTTACCGATGCCGTGACGCGGTTTGGCAAGGGGCAGTCGGCGGAGCAGTGCGGCGTGGTGCTAGCCCAAGCGGTGGATTTGCTGCGGCAGAACGCCGGCGCGCGCCTGTCGAATGAACTTGGCATCGAGGCGCCCCGGCGCCCGGCAGCCGTTAAGACGACCGTCGCATTTATTAACGAGCGGCTCGGGACGGAACTGACATCGGCACAGATTGAAGCGTTGCTCGAAAATGTGGAGTGTGTCGTGGCTCACCACGAAGGCCACCTGGCTATTACGCCGCCGTTTTGGCGTACCGATATCGAGATCCCGGAAGATATCGTTGAGGAAGTTGGCCGGCTGCACGGCTTTGGTAATCTGCCGCATAGTTTGCCGACTCGTCCAATTGCAGCAGTCAAAACACCGTCGCTGGAGCTGCTAAAAAGTGATATCCGCAGCGTGCTGGTTACTGCGGGCAATAACGAACTGCAAACCTACAGCTTTGTTTCGGCGAAACTGCTCGAGAAATCTGGCCAAGACGCAGCCCCGGCTTACCGCCTGCGCAACGCTCTCTCGCCCGAACTGCAGGTGGTGCGTACCAGCTTGCTGCCCTCGTTGCTCGAGAAAGTGCACCCCAACCACAAGGCTGGCTATGATACATTCGGCTTGTTTGAAATTGGCAAATCGCACAACAAACAGGATATTATAAGCGAGCCCGGCGGGCCGGACGATAAACTGCCGCTTGAACATCTTAGTCTCAGTTACGTTTTCTCGGCTGGGCCAAAATCGCCGTTTACGCAAACCAAGGCGCCGTTTTATCAGGCCAAGTATGAGCTGACTCATCTGTTTGCTGCGCTGCATGTGCGAGAGGTTACGTTTGAGCCGCTGGCAAAAGTCCAGCCCGAAAGCTGGTGGATGCAAAACCTCGCCGCTCTGTTTGAGCCAAAACGCGCTGCCCTGGCGCGTGCGGCCGGCCAGCCGCTGGGCATTGTCGGCGAGTTTACACAACAGCTGCGCGTAAATTTCAAACTGCCTGCGTTTGCTGCCGGTTTCGAACTCGATATTAAACAGCTGCACGGCATTAGCCGGCCAATATCCACCTACCAGCCGCTGCTTAAATACCCGGCTACCGAGCAAGATATCTGTTTGCGCGTTAAAACCGCGGTTACCTATGGCCAGCTCGAAACCCAGGTCGGCAGCTGTTTTACCCACGATCAGCGCCTGCAAGTCACAATTACCCCTGTCGATATTTACCAAAAACCGGGCGACGATGCGCACAAGCAAATAACCTACCGGCTGAAGCTGCAACATCACGACCGGACGCTGACAACCGCTGAGGTCAATTCCTTGCTGGATAGCGTCGCTAGCCGGGCTCACGCTGAGCTTGGCGCCGAACGCATCTGACGTACAAAAAGTAAGAGGCCTCGCGAAATTCGCGAGGCCGGACGCCTAGTGACAGATACCATTGGGGAAGGTCGAAACCACGACCAAACCTACCCCCAGCATAACAAAAAAGAATGCGGCAACGATGCCGGGGATTGCCTTTTTGCCATCACCCATTCCGTCACCCATTAGTATGGCCACGCTAATGGCGCCGCCGATGACAAGACCAGAACCGAGTAATCCCATTGGGGATACCTCCTGAAACTAGAAGTTACAATCTGTATGTCTATAAATTATAGCATGGGCTTACTATTTTGTATAGGCACTGTGCCCATGGCGAGTATCATCTGGCGCTACGGAGGGTCGGGCGAAATGCAATTCGGAACCCCCTGAAGGGGATCCGGCGTGCAGTGTGCTCCTTAGTGTTAGAAGATACTCATCCTACCTTGTACCGCTTTTATCACTTCTGTTATCATAGACACTATGGCAACCAAAAAAAGTGAACGTATTATTATTGCGATTATTGCGCTGGTGATGACCTTCGGCACACTGGGTACGTACCTGGTGATTATCTGGCAGGGGAACAATGCGCAGACTCCGCAAGCAGCTCCAACCAACGACCAATCATCACAGCTGCCGATTGACCCTACTGCCTATAAAGTGAGCGGCCCGGTGACTGGTCTGCAGGTTCAGGATCTTAAGGTCGGCACTGGCGCAGCAGTGGCGGCGGGCGACACGGTGCGAGTGCACTACAAGGGCACGATTGCGCAAACTGGTGCCAAATTCGATAGCAGTTACGATCGCGGCGAGCCACTGACGATTAGCCTTGGCCAAGTTATTCCCGGCTGGCAGCAGGGCATGATTGGGATGCAGGTTGGGGGCAAGCGGCGGATTATTATCCCTTCAGTCCTGGGTTACGGTGCCCAGGGTCAGGGTACAATCCCGCCAAATGCCGACCTGGTGTTTGAGGTCGAATTATTAGCGATCAACCCTCCTAAGTAAGAGAAAGGCACAGTATGACAGAACACGAAACACATGATTTAGTAATTATTGGCGCTGGCCCAGCAGCACTAACGGCGGCGGTATATACGACGCGCGAAGATATCGAGACGCTGCTGATTGAAAAGGGCGTCGTTGGCGGGCTTGCGGCTATCACCGAGTGGGTCGATAACTACCCGGGTTTTGCCAAAGGCATCAGCGGGATGGAACTTGCGAGCGAACTGCAGGCGCAGGCCGAGCGGTTTGGTGCCAAAATCCGCCTGGCTGAAGTGACCGGCATTGCCGAGGAAGGCGGCCTGAAAAAGCTCAGCACCACCGAGGGCGATCTCTACGCCAAAGCAGTACTCATCGCCACTGGCACCGATTATAAAAAAATCGGCGTGCCGGGCGAGCAGGAATTTTATGGCCACGGCGTGCACTACTGTGCCACCTGCGACGGCGCGCTGTACCGGGGCAAGCGTCTGGTGGTGGTGGGCGGCGGCAACTCCGCGGTGCAAGAGGGGCTGTTTTTAACCAAATTTGCAACTCATATCGACTTGTTGGTGCGCAGCGAGCTAAAGGCTTCTGACGTACTGTTGCGCGAGCTGGAAAAAAACGACAAAATTACCGTACATCTCGGCACCACGACCGACGCGATCATTGGCGAAAACGGCCAGGTTACTCAGGTTGCCGGCACCCAAAATGGCCAAAAGGTAACCTTTGAGACTGACGGCGTGTTCGTGTTTGTTGGCCTAAAGCCAAACACCGCCTTCCTGCAAGCAGCCAATGCGGCGATGCTTGACGAGCAAGGTTTTGTAAAAAGTGATGCCAATTTGCAAACCGCCATGCCGGGCGTTTTTGTGGCCGGGGATGTCCACCAAAACTCCACCATGCAAATCGCCAGCGCGGTGGGCGAAGGCGCCACGGCGGCGCTTAAGATCCGTGGATATCTTGAGTCGCTATAGGGTTATTTCTCTCCCTTCCCTAAATTGACGAGCATCCCCTGGTGACACGGAGGATCAGGCGAAATGCGACCCGAACCCCCGGAGGGGGTCCGGCGTGTAGTGTGCTCCGTGGCGCCGGGGGTACTCGCCACTAAATTCGTATTGACATTCAAGTAATCAATGCTAATATAATCTAGAACTGGTCTGTGATGTGAAGTTGCAGGCCGTTTGGATACTTTAAATGTTCTTAGCCAGAACAGCCTAGGGCTGTTAGGAAGCGAGACAATTGTGGACTCTCCTACCGATGATATCGTATTGACTCAGACTACCGATGGTGTCAAACTGACCCCGGCCCAGTTTGAAGCGACTCGCGCTTTGGCGAGCAGTCTTGGCCATTTATGGGCGAGTGTGCCGGACGGCACGTATAACCTTGCCGATATCGAAGCATACGGTGCTCCTCTAGTTGATAATATATTCGGGGGAATATCATCTCCCGGATATATCATCCGCGACGGCTTGCCCGTCATGGTTCATACCTCGCAGACTGGGCGGATCGCCTGGGAAGTAAGCTCGTTCGGTAATGTGAGGCTCGAGATTTTTCGGCCGGCTGACCTTTTCAGACGCCCATCTTACGCACAGCGTGTAGAATATGCGGAAGAGGGTATCAGAGTAGCGAGAGTTGACCTGATCAACGACGATCCAGAAGTCTTTGATCTCGGGTATAATCCAGACTACATTATTCAAACGTCCTCTCGGGATGAGTTGAATACCTTCCTAGGCCATAAGTTTTGCTACGAAGCGGGTCTTCAGGATCACCTCCTTTTTGAACGACATGTCTGGGCATTGGTGGATCTTGTCGCAGCTCTGCTTGCTCCCCAAGATGCGGGTGATCCACACCGGTCGACTCTTAGAGCGGCCAATGAGATCCTGGCGCCACTGTTTGCTAAAGCTTCACCTGATCCCTGGGAGAAAGGTCGCGAAAGGGGTCATGAAAAGCCTCGCCCCGAAACCTACTGGGCGAGCGACAGGTATGGCGACTCAATGGAGGTTGTCCACCGGGGTGAGAAATTCCCGGTCGAGACCGAGATGACCGCTGTGTACGCTGTTCTTCTGCTGCGGTCTCAGCCAAACCTGAGTCTCACGGAGGCGGTAAAAGCGGCCATTAATGCTGGGACCTACCGGCCAGGGTCGTGGATTGAGCAATAGCAAATTATAGGGGCAGGACCTAACCCTGCACGAAAGCTTACAAAACTTCTCGTTTGCCTGCAAGCCACAAGCTTGCAGGCATCCCGAAACCCCATATCATTATCATTCATATACGAAATCTGACGAACTCGTACCAGCCAGTCGGCTGGCCCAGAGCACGAAATGTGGCTATACTTAAGTAAATGTTCCGCTTCCTTTTTTTGCTGTTGCGGCGAGTGTTGATTGTTATTCTCGTTGCCTGCCTGACGTACTTTACGGTTTTTTATTTGTTCCCGTACTTCGACCGGCGGCTGCCGCTGGCAATTGCGGTGGCGATGACATATCTGTCGCTGGCCTACTTTATTATCCCTTGGTCGATCCGCATTTTCCGTATTTTCGACAAGCCCGATCATATTCCAACGTGCACCACGACCATAGACGGCTGGGCGGCCGAGCCGGTGAATATAGCCATTTTGGCTAAAGATAAACGGGCTTTTGTGCGTATTATGAAAACCGCCGGCTGGTATGTTGCCGACAATATTACTATCAAAAGTTCTATTAGGGCAGCTTGGGCCTGGGTGTTTAACCGGCCGTACCCCGAGGCGCCGTTTAGCCGTCTGTATTTGTTTGGCCGCCGGCAGGATATTGGCTTTGAAATGCCGGTTGGCGGCAGTCCGCGCCGCCGCCATCATGTGCGTTTTTGGCGGGTGACGCACGAGTCGCTGATGCGGCCGAGCCTGCACGCGCACCAAACGTTTTGGCAAAAGCTGTTTTCGCGGATGTGGCAAAAAGAGCAAGCGCTGTGGGTTGGCGCCGGTACCTACGATTCGTTCCCTGTCGCCATCAGTTGGCAAAACGGCCAGTTCCGGCATAAAACCCACCCTAATGCAGATTTAGAACGCGATTTTTTGATCGAAACCCTCGATAGTGCCGGCTTGCTACGGCGTGTCCACGATATAAAATCTGGCGAGCCCTATAACGGCCGTGCCCAGCACATCGGCGGTAAAATTATCAGCGACGGGCGAGTGAAATTATGCGAGATTAAGGCGTCCGGAGCTAGAGGCCAAAAGTAACCCTTTACTTTAGGGCGAACACTCTGTATCCTAAAGCGGAGGCCTGGCCGAAGCCAGACCCTAATTATTGTACCTTGTAGTGCAGACTCCGTTATCGAAGGAGCAAGGTTTTGACATTGCTACTTGGCAAGCTGGCGGCGGAAGATGACACCCGCACTCTGTCTTTTGAACGTTACTTCAAAGGCGGGCTCTCGGGCCTCCCTGAAACGTTTGGTAACTACCAACCGGTGAATGAGTGGAGGATGTTGCTGAACGACAAGTTGGGTGATTGTGTGCCGGCGGCCTGCATCCACCAAATC
>DATLVY010000088.1:0-8966 GCA_035576845.1 Candidatus Acidiferrum sp.
ATAAAATCGCTTCTGATAATGGATATAAACTTACCTATCATCCGTCACCTTATAGCTACATAGATTGGTATAACGATGAGGTTGGCAAGAAGAGCACTTACCCTGGCTTTGATCATGGTAATGTGAGGATAGGCATGGATATATATAGCGGCGGCAACAAATTAGGGTGCGAGCAAACGGGCAAAATGATACAGACAGATGCAAGTCATATAGGTATAGTACTGTCCGTAGGGCTGCCAAGCTCCATAAGGTAGTAGAAACTAGCGATGCCCGTCAAAAACGAGTCTGAAACTAGGCCTGATACTCGCCTAAATCTGCTTCTTGGCTCGCTAGCAGTCCTTAGTCTCCTCTTTATCATCCTGCCCCTGATTGTTTTATTCCCTGTTTTTGTATACATATACAGCATGTTTGGTGTGGCCATGCCGCTCTTTTTAGAGCTCCTTGCTATTGGCACCGTTATCGCACTACTAAACGTCATTACCCTGTCCAAATATCTGTTACGACAAAAACAGCACCTTCCGCGCGCCAACAGTATTGTCGGTTGGATATTGGTAATTTTATCGGGAGCATATTGTATTTTTAGCGCCATCATCTTACTTGGTGCCGGTGTTACCGCGCTGAGGTTTTAGCTTCCGGGTAGGACTATATAGCAAAAAAGGCGATATATATCATGACCATCGATTTCAACCCAATTAATAAAATCCGTCCGCCTTACGTTGGGCCAAGCGGCAAAGGTGGAGGTTCGCACAAATCGTTTTTTATCACAACAATTACCGCCGGAGTAAGACAACTTGCGTAAAGATAACCACCCCATATTAGTTATCCTTTTAGGTAAAACTTTTACATCAATCGTCATGCTCCTACTTGGACTGTGCATAGTTATCCCCGAGGCCTTACAAGGGCATTTGACTATCGAGCTATTTAGCGACCAGTGGCCGACTTTGCTACTCTTCACGGTGCCTTTTATCGCCCTCTCAACAAACTTACTGTACAAAAAAGAAGACTTTTTCGCCGAAATTGGTGCGGTTGAACTAACTCTTTGCCTGAGCTGGGTACTAACTTTTTTAACACAATTTTACGCGATGCCAAGTCGAACTGCTGAGGTATATCGTTTCCTAATTTTGGCATCGATAGGTGTAATCGCTTCGGGGTTAATTCTGCTTATTGCCTTGTTGACAGTACTCAATAAGATTTATGTGTTGACTAAGTATGTTTACAGGATTTTACGGTAGTTAATAAACCGTATTGGTAAACTCTCACCCTGGATCTCATACTTTTGCAATAATACATCCCCACAAGCCTCCATTCGGTGTAAACTAAAAGTATGCTAAACCCAGATCTTAAATTAAATCCTAAACTTTTTGACCAAGACGCCGAACTGCAGCCGACGCGGGCTGGCTATGGCACTGGGCTGTTGAAGTTGGGCGAGACTAACCCGAATGTGGTGGCACTGTCGGCAGATTTGACCGAGTCGACCCACGCGCATAAGTTTGCCGAAAAGTACCCCGAGCGGTTTATCGAAGTTGGCGTAGCCGAACAAAATATGGCGGCCATTGCGGCGGGGCTGGGTGTCAGCGGCAAAATCCCCTTTATTTCGTCATACGCAACTTTTTGCCCGGGTAAAAACTGGGAGACGATCCGCACTACAATTATTTATAACCAATCTAATGTGAAGATTGCCGGGCACCACGCCGGCATTATGACCGGCCCGGACGGCGCCACGCACCAGGCCACCGAAGATATTGCCTCGGTCCGCGCCTGGCCCGGCCTGAATATTTTTGTGCCGTGCGATGCGGTTGAGGGTGAAAAAGCGACCATTTTGGCTGGTAACACCGAAGGCCCCGCCTACCTGCGCTTTACCCGCGACAAAACACCAGTGATGACGACCGCCGATACGCCGTTTGAACTGGGCAAAATCCAAACCTTCTGGGTCAGCAACCAGCCGCAGGCGACCATTTTTGGCACAGGCTACATGCTGCACTATGCGCTGCTAGCCGCCAAAGAACTGGCCGAGGAAGGCGTGCAAGTACTAGTTGCCAACGTCGCCACCATCAAGCCGCTCGATACCGAATCGCTCGCGAATCTGGCTAGCCAAACCGGCGCGTTTGTCACTGTTGAAGACCACCAAGTTGCCGGAGGCCTGGGCGGCGCGATTGCCGAATGGTCAGCCCGCACCCACCCGCTGCCGATGGAATTTATCGGTTTGCAAGACACCTTTGCCGAATCGGGCAAACCAAAAGAACTGGTCGAAAAATATGGCATGGGCGTGGGCAGTATTAAAGCAGCCGTCAAAAAAGTTATAAGCAGGAAATAAACAATGGACCAACAGCTGATCGATGAGCTAAAACAACATATTCAGGGCGACGTCGCCACCGACGTTGAAACGCTGGCCACCTACAGCCACGACACCAGCTTGTTTGAAGTCAAGCCGCAGGTGGTGGTCTTTCCGAAAAACGAGGCCGACATCAAGGCCCTGATAACGTTCGTGAACGCACATAAAAAGGATCACCCCGAACTGTCGCTCACGGGCCGCAGTGCCGGCACCGACATGGGCGGCGGGTCGATCAACGATTCAATTATTATCGCCTTTGGCAAGTATTTTAACGCGGCGCCGACCTTGAATGGCGACGTGGCCACCACCCAACCTGGCGTGTTTTACCGCGATTTCGAAAAAATGACGCTGGAGCATGACTTGCTGTTCCCCTCCTACCCCGCCTCGCGCGAAATCTGCGCTATGGGCGGCATCGTCAATAACAACTCTGGCGGCGAAAAGTCGCTGGAATATGGCAAAACCGAGCGCTACGTGAAACGCATCAAAGTGGTGCTGCGCGACGGCAATACCTACGAGCTGAAGCCACTGACCATGGACAAACTCAAAGCCAAAATGGCCGAAAAAACCGTCGAGGGCGAGATCTACAGCCAGATGTTTGAGCTGATCGATAAAAATTATGACGACGTCATGGCCGCCAAGCCGCACGTCAGCAAAAACTCCGCCGGTTATTACCTGTGGAATGTGTACGATAAAGAAAAAGGCACGTTCGACCTGACCAAACTGTGGACCGGCGCCCAGGGCACACTCGGCATGATGCTGGAAGCCGACATCGAGCTGGTGCCGGTACGCAAACACCACGAAATGGAAATTATCTTTTTGCAAGACATGTCGCACCTCGGCCAAATTATCGACGCCATTTTGCCCCTGCACCCCGAGAGTTTTGAATCGTACGACGATAACACCCTCAAGCTGGCGCTGCGCTACTTCCCCGAGTTTGCCAAGCAGCTGGGCATCGGCGGCCTGATCCAATCCGGCCTGGCTTTTATGCCCGCCTTCATGCAAATGCTGATCGGCCGACTGCCAAAGCTTATTCTACAGGTCGATTTTGCCGGTGACGACCCCGACGATCTGCGTCAACGCATCGCCACCCTGCGTGAAAAGCTCGCGCCGCTGCACCCGCAAACCCGCATCGCCGTCGACGAGCAAGAAAAACGCTACTGGCTGGTGCGCCGCGAAAGCTTTAACCTGCTGCGCAGCAAAGTCCGCGGCAAACACACCGCGCCGTTTATTGATGATTTTGTGATTAACCCGCACGATATTGCCGAAGTGCTGCCGCAAATCACTGGCATCCTCAAGCAGCATCCGGAATTTATCTTTACGGTGGCTGGCCATGTTGGCGATGGCAACTTCCACATCATTCCGCTGGTCGATATCCAAAACCCCAAAGTCCGCACGGCCATCCCGGAGATTTCTAAACAAGTGTACGCCATCATTACCAAGTACCACGGCTCTATCACCGGCGAGCACAACGACGGCCTGGTGCGTTCGCCCTTTTTGCAGCAAATGTACGGCGAGAAAATCTATCATCTGTTTGAGCAAACCAAGCACATCTTCGACCCCGATGATATCTTTAACCCGCGCAAAAAAGTCGGCAGCTCATACGATTATGCCATGGAGCATCTGCGGGTGAACTGGTAGCTGCCTCACGACCGTCGATAATAAGTATAGATAGACAAGTGGCCGGTATACTTTGGTGTATCAGTCACTTGTCTGCTGTCTGCGTCGGGCATCTAGTCTTTAGCGGGCGGACAGTGCCAGCCGATAAAAGCCCACATGTGGAGCGAAAACGGTTTGATCTTAACACTAATATTTGCCAGGTGTAGCAATAAGTCGGCCCCCAGGCCTGTCATTTGAGAGGGGTCATCGGCTATCGGTAACGACACTCGCATACTCACCCGCCAATGGATCAAACGATCGCCCGCATCCTCATAAGAAACGTTGAGCACGGACGCCTCACTAGAACTACTGTCCGGGTAAAGCCCTTGGAGTTTATCGCACAACCCTACCCTGGCAGACCGAAGGACCGCCAAAGTCGTATTGTCCGGAACGTCGTTAGAAACAAAGACGAATTCCCGCTGGACCCGCCCGCTTTGTTGCAGCATCAGTGATGCTGCCAGCGCTTCCGGTAAGCCAGCGGCTACCGCGGTTGATAACATAGGTGACCTCCTCGCCACTTGTCAAAATCGTGCGCCGCGTAAGGGCGCTATAAACAAAATGCCTGCCCTTTTGCAAGCAACTAAGTTATCCTAACAGCTGCAGCTAGGGCGTGTCAATGCCTGTTTTAGGCGAGTATCCCTGGCACCATGGAGGATCAGGCGAATGCAACCCGAACCCCTGAAAGGGGTCCGGCGTGTAATGTGCTCCATGGTCAGGGATACTCGCCTAAAGCTGGGCAACCGTTTGCAAGCAGTGGTCCGAGCAGTAAGCAGTTTTGGCGGTACAATCATTACAGATGAGGACGAGCTGGTTACAGGCCGCGTTTGCGCAGTTTTCGTAGTTACTCGTCGCGCCATTGCAATGGACGCATCGGCCAATATCCTTGGCTTTATCCGAAAAACCCGTCACGAGCCGGCCATCAAAGACATAGAGCTTGCCTTCCCATAGGCCATCATCTTTGTAGGCTTCGCCGTACTTGGCGATACCGCCGTCGATTTGGTAAACCTCTTTAAAACCACGGTTTTTCATCAGCACGCTGAGGATCTCGCAGCGGATACCACCAGTGCAATAGGTGACGACGGGCTTATCTTTAATATCGTTATACTTCGGGTCGTCGAGCTCTTTTTTAAAATCGCGGCTGGTTCTTACATTTGGAATAACAGCGTTTTTGAATCGACCCACGGCAGCTTCGTGCTGGTCGCGGCCATCAAAAAACACCACGTCCTCGCCACGTTCTGCCACCAGCTGATGTATTTGCTCGGCGGTCAGATGTTTGCCGCCGCCAACCACACCATGCTGGTCAACCTGCAGTTCGTCCAGTGCATCAAAAGCGACAACTTCTGGCCGCACCGTCACCTGCAGCCGCGGAAAGTGCTCGGTGCCACCCTCCGACCACTTAAACTGCGTCCCTTTAAATGGCGCATACAGTTTGGTTTCCTTAACATATGCTTTCAAGCTCTCAATATCCCCACCCAGCGTCCCGTTGATACCGTGCTGCGAAATCAGAATTCGGCCCTTCAGGCCAAGTTTATCGCACAGCGCACGCTGCCAAAACTTAACCGCCTCCGGGTCGGCAACAGGTGCGAACTTATAATATAAAATGATTTTTTGCACAACAATATAGTATCACATTACTCGAGTGAATGAGTGCGCAGCTGAGTTTAGGCTACCAAATTATTGCGGTATCGCCTGCCACAAACCGATGGTGTTACCCTCGGTATCCTTGACATACGCCGTGTAGCCCATACCCATGACCTCTGTTTTTGGCGCAACTTCGCTGCCACCGCTTGCAGTAACTTTGGCGATGGTGTCTTCGATAGATGACACGCTAATCGTAACAACTGGCGCTTTGAGCGTTTCGCTGCGTGGGGCCATGCCGCCATTGATGGCACCTTTGGTTTTTGGCAGATGGTCGTCGCCGACTTCGACAGTACGCACCATGGTGTACTCCATATTCGGCACGTCCTCGAGGCCCCAGCCAAAAGTTGAAAGGTAAAACTGCTTGGCCCGCGCCATGTCATCGGCAGGGATTTCAAAATGTACGACTTGTCCGTCCATATTCATATTATTTCTCCTCTTTTTTAGATTGATTTTCACCTTCGGCAGGTTCTTCGCCCTCTGCCGCGGCGCCGGCTTCGCCACTTTCAGCAGCGACTTCAGCCACTTCTTCGGCTTCACCGGCCAGTTTATCGTTTTCAGCTGCCAACGCGCTTGGCTCGTACACCGAAGCGATCATCTGCTCGGGGTCAGACAAAATTGTCACGCCAGCGGGCACAATAAGGTCGGCAATCGTCAAGCGGTCGCCCACTTCGGCCAATTTTTCGCCGGGAGCTTCGATGTTATCTGGCAGCGCGGCTGGCAGAGCCGAGACTTCCACTGTCTCGATGGTTGTCAAAACCACAAAACCAGCACGCTCGGCTGGCGTGTTGCCTTCGCCCGCAATTACAATTGGCACCTCGGTTTCAACTTTTTCGTTTTGTTTAATGGCCTGGAACGACACGTGGCGCAGGGTTCGCTTCACCGGGTCCATATCCACGGCTTTAATCATCGCCAAGTGTTTGGCGGCACCAAGCTCTAGCTCCACCGGGTGATGCCTGCCAGCCGTCCGATACACTTTAGTCATCGGCACTTCCGGCGCCATTACATTGAGTGGCGTCATGTCATGCCCATAAATGACCCCTGGCACAAAGCCCTGGGCGCGCAATGCCTTAACTGCTTTGCCTTCAGCCTGCCGGTCTTCGAGAACTAGTCCGATTTTGTCGCTCATCTGCTGCTCCTGATTATGCTGTTACTAGTATAACAAATTGTCGCCCTTCCCCTAAACAATGGAGCGAGGCAACACTAAAGGCGAGGGCGCCTACATAAACATCGAGTTATGTATGCGCCGCTCGCCTTGCTTAGGTTACCGAGGGTTTTTGAGAAGCATATGCGGATTCTCCTCTGTTAAGTGGTCTTCGACAATGTAACCACTGGCTATGTCCGCCAAAGCTTCGCGCGTAGCCGTGCGCCCAAACTGAAGCAACTCGGGTTCGTGACCGGGCAGGAAATCCGCTTCGCTTTCACCAACCTGGTTAACGCACTGCAACAGCAAGAAGATCAGAACGCGCTTCGCCTCCTTAACACTCTCCAGCTGCTTGGCGTACCGGCAGTACCCAATCTGGTACAGATAAGGGCCCACCTGGGTCGAAAACTGTTTATACTGGCGCAGCTTCGCAAAGTTCCCGAGCCTTGGCGATATATCCTGCAGAATTTCCAGCCCATCGCCCTCGTCCCGCAGGGTCGCAACAATAAGCCCCTCATGGCGAATCATGCACAGCGCGCCTTCGTCGCCATTTTCGATCAAGATCTCTGGGAAATCCCCATCCTGCCTCCTCTCAACTGACGCCCATCTCTGAAAATGTCTCTGCAAGAAATGCATCAGCTGCCCCGCCATCCAATTCATAGGCGTGGGACCTATTGATTCCATACCCTCGTAGTAAACGACGATCTTTACCACAAATGGCGCACCGATACCCTGCCTTTCGATATCAACAGCTAGAATCCGGCCGGCTGGGATACCATCAATCCTGATCTCAGTATACTTGGACAAAGAATGAAAAAGTGGCCTTAGCAAGCCTTCGTTGACGATCATACGTCGATATTTATTCTGGCTAAAAATCGCCACCACTCGTTTGGCGAGTGACACATCGACTCGGACAGTTGGCTCTCGCATAGTATGTATGCCTCCTCGTGAACAGCAAACTAGTTGCCTGAACAAAATGTACGCCTTTGGTACACAAAGATGTGGGTATTGTAGCAAAGTTTTTAGGGCGTAGAAAATGCCCTGAAAAATAAACAGGGTCGAATGTATTTTTAGATACATTCGACCCGTTTCCCTTGCTACATGCTACTTGGCCAGGCTAGCCTTTTCAATTGCCTCAAAGAGGTTGTCGAAGGTAAAGTGCCAATTGTCACGGTTGCGACATTTAGTCACAAGCATGTCTCTAGTGTAAGGCATGCTATCCTCGGCCTGGGGCACCGAAAAGGTCATTGATGTCGCTACCCGTTTGAGCTGCTCCAGATTCAACTGCCGAAGTAGCAACTCGGCAACCATGGGGTCACACGGTCGACGCAACTCCTCAGTTAACTCATTCAGAATCACCGTGTCACTCGCAAAAAATCCTTTGCTTACCGAGCGAGGAAGAGCCTGAAGGGCATAGAAAGGACTAGCAGACTCATCGCAGTTCACCGTTTTGATTGGTACGACGATGAGCCCCTTTTCTCGCTGCTCAACGATTTTTGCAATCAATGCGCCTGCTTTGGTACGCACCCACGCAAATGCCGGAGCACTGTTCAGGAACAGCAGAACGCGCAACCGCGCCACATCATCAAGCAGGAATGTGCTTAGGTTATCGCTTGAGATACAGATGATATGTATAGCTCCTCCGATTTTGCTCCCATACAGATTCTCCTCGATTGCTGTAAAATGCGTCAGTTGATTCCCGTGTAAAACGACTCCGATGTTAATCTTGTCGCCTACGATCTGGCTCTCAGCCCCTATCTGAAAAAAGGGGTGGCGCCGCTCCCGGACTGGCCTCCTTTCGATTCCTGGAAGTAGAGTTCAGCCACAACACCCGAGACGGTGCTGATAGACTTAGTGTCGGTCATCCCCTCCAGATCACGCCATTCGTTGAGCCGGCCCTTCCAGATCGGAGACAAAGCTTTCTCTGGCCGAGCCACCTGCTCATAGGTTGTGCCCTCATCAAGCGAAAGGCGGAGAACGCGCAGGCAATAGATTACCACTTTGCGCATTTCAAGGGCCACGCCAAGCCAAGCTTCTGTTTCGCTATATAGCGCGGCCTTGGTGAAGGGATTGGCGTACAGTTCACGGCGCAGAACAGCAATCAACGAATACGTGGTTTTGTTGTCCCACTTATTGGGCGGATTGCCTTTCGGGCCTACGGACTGCAGGATAGCTGAGCTACCCGCAAGGTCGAAA
>DATLVY010000089.1:0-4357 GCA_035576845.1 Candidatus Acidiferrum sp.
ACCGGACATGTTGCCGGAAGCTTTTTCTTGTTTGTGCGAGCGTTTGTATTCTTCGGTTGTGATTCGAGCATCTTTTTCGTTGATGTACGTATTAAAACGATCGCCAAATTTGGGGATTTCTTTAAAGCCGCTGACCACTACCGGGGTAGATGGGCCGGCAACTTTGAGTGCTTTATTGGCGTAGCTTAGCAGCGTACGGACTTTGCCATAAACGGCGCCGGCAGCGATGTAGTTGCCGGGTTTCATCTGGCCATGTTCAACTAGTAGTGTTGCCACAGCGCCCCTGCCCTGCTCCATGTGGGCTTCGATAACCAAACCCTCCGCGGGCACATCAACTTCGGCACGCAGATCTTCGAGGTCGGCCACTAGCAGCACCATCTCAAGCAGTTTATCGAGATTCTGGCCAGTTTTAGCCGAGACTTCGACCATCACCGTGTCGCCGCCCCAATCTTCGGGATTAAGGCTATATTCGGTAGCCAGCTGCGTCTTAACACGCATTACATCGGCCGCGGGCTTATCGACTTTATTGATGGCTACCACAATTTTAGCGTTGGCCTGGCGAGCAAAGCGAATAGCCTCGACGGTTTGCGGTTTAACACCATCATCGGCTGCCACAACCAAAATTACAACATCCGTGAGCGTGGCGCCGTGCTGACGCAGCGCGCTGAAGGCCTCATGGCCAGGGGTATCGAGCAGCGTAATCATACGCCCATTAAACTCGGTTTGGTAGGCCGAGATGTGCTGGGTGATGCCGCCGGATTCGCGGTCGGTAACCTTGGTGTGCAAAATAGCATCAAGAATAGAGGTTTTACCATGGTCAACGTGGCCCATGACAGCTACAATCGGCGGCCGCGGCTTTAGTTCGGTTGTTGCCTGGCGCTCGACGCGCTCTGACGAGGCGGCAACCGCGGCCTGAGTGCTTTTTTCAAGCTCGACATCCAGGCCGAGTTCCTCGATCATAATCTGGGCTGTATCAAAATCGATCCGCTGGTTAACCGTGGCCATGATGCCATTCTTAAACAACTCGCCGATGAGTTTGGTGATAGGCAGGTTAAGTTGCGCGGCGAGCTCGCCGACCGTAATCATATCAGCAATGACAAGCTTTTTATGTGGCATGGCGTTGCTCCTTTCTGTCGGCATCTGGCCTCTGGGGCCGATACGCTGGTTAAGATAATTTCACCGCGGCGGGATTTTAGCCCGCACGCGAAGAGGGTATTTTTATTTCTTTTTTTTCAGGCTGAGTGAAATCTTGCGGTTTTCGCGGTCAACTTCTAGCACTGTGAACTTTTTCTTCTCGTTGACTTTAAAGATTTTCTCGGGGTTAGTGCCATCTTCGCCAAGCTCGGTCACGTGCACCAAAGCTTCGACGGCTGGGCTAATCTGGATAAACGCACCAAATGGCGTAATGCGTGTCACCGTGCCCTCGACTTCATCGCCTTTTTTGATTTTCTCAACTTCGCCGAGCCATGGATCCTCTTGCAGCTGCTTTAAGCTAAGGCTGAGCCGGTCTTTGTCGATAGCAATAATTTTTGCCTCAACGGTTTCGCCAACCTTGACGTAATCGGTCGGATTGCTCACTCGTTCCCACGAAATTTCTGAGATATGGATGAGGCCCTCGATGCCCTCAACGTTCACAAAGGCACCAAAATCCACCACGCCGGTGATGATTCCCTTAACAGTATCACCAACTTTAAGCTGCTCGAAGCGCTGCTGCATGTTTTCGCGCACCGCTTCTTTTTCGGAGAAAATCAGCTTGTTTTGCTTGCGGTCGGCATCCAGGATACGCACACGGATTGGTTTGCTAATCAGCGAGTTAAGACGTTGCAGAATTTCATCCTTATCGGCACCAGAGACGCGCGGGTAATGTTCGGCAGAAAGCTGGCTAACCGGCAAGAAACCGCGGATGCCTTCGAGTTCGATTAACAGACCGCCGCGGTTAGCGTCGTATGCCGTCACCTCGACAATCTCGTTTTCATCAACAATCCGTTTCAGCTCATCCCAACCACGTTCTTTAACGGCTTTACGCAGACTTAGCAGCGCGTAGCCCTCTTCCATTTCTGGATCAACCACACTGACGGTTACCGGCTCGCCTTCGACGAGTTCTCTGGCTAGGCCAATTTCGCGACGCGGCACCAGGCCAATGCCATGGGCCCCTAAATCGACCCATACTTCGTGCTTGCGCACCGACAAAACCCGGCCTTCAATCGCCTCCTGCGCAGTAAGCGATGGCGTGGACTCCTCCTTCAAGAGTTCATCCATAGAAATAGCATTTGTTTTTGCCATTATTTTATTACTAATCTCCTTTCAGATAGTGCACCTCATGGGGCCAAAGTAAATAGCCCAAAAGATTACTTCCATTATCGCTTAGATAAGAGCAAAAGTAAAGAGTTACTAGGCTTATGATAAGATACGCCGGCGAGCAACGACGCGGGTCTGGCGAATGAACATAATCAAGTAGACGCAGACTGAAACTACCAGGCCAGTTACAAGAAAGCTGAAGCTCGGGCCGGTTGATGGTACGGTTTTGGCTGGTGCTGCCGGGCTAGTTGTAGCCACCGGTGTGGTTGGCTGGTTTTGAGTTGGCGTAGGGGTAGTAGTTGGTGCTGGCGAAGGTGTCGTTACAGGGACGTTAGTCGAAGTGCCGCCAGTCTGCGTTGGATTATTTTGCTTAGTCTGACCACCGTTTTGGCTGCCATTATTCTGATTTTTTGTATCGTTCGAGGTAGTTTGTGTTTGGCGAGGTTGCATGTAGCCGAGTTCCAAATTTTTCGCAAGAGAAATACCAGCTAAAATAAGTGCAATCAGCACCAAAGTTATACCAGCAAAAACTCCAATTGATCGATTAGCTCCTCTGTCCATAGCCTCTCTCGTTATACTATAACATTATGATACCACTATTTTTAAAATTAGGCAATAGCTGTGGTACACTTAGAGTATGATTATAGCAATCGATGCCGGTGGCACAAAAACTTTAGTTACTACATTTACTGATGCGGGCGTTATGGGCGAGGTACATCGGCTGGCAACCAGCAAAGATACCATGACGTTTGTAGATGATATTGCCAAAATTGTCGATACACTGGCGCCACAAGCCTCAGATACTATCGTCGTTGCGGCTGCTGGATTGATAGATAGCAGTAACGGTGTTATTAAACACTCGCCGAACCTTGGCTGGCACGGCTTTGAGCTGCGCGCCGTTCTATCCGAGCGCTACACAAGCCGTATTTATCTGCAAAATGACGCTACGATTGGCGCATTGGGGGCAACTTTGGCACTCTCGGCTGTCCCAAGGTGCGCTCTTTACGTAGCGCTTGGAACTGGTATCGGAGGTGGAATTGTACTGAATGGTCACCTAGAGCCCGCGCTTACGCAGGTTGAGATCGGCCATATGATGTTCCAGATGCCGGATGGTTTGAAAGATTGGGAAAGCTTCGCCTCCGGAAAGGCGATTGCGCGAGATTTTGGCGCAGAAGCCGCCCAAATTAACGATGCCTCGGCCTGGCAAGCCATCGCTAGCCGCTTAGGTGTTGGGCTTCGAGTGCTCATACCCGCCCTCCAGCCAGATGTAATCCTTATTGGTGGCGGTGTTGGCGCTCAGTTCAATAAGTTTGGCGCGCTGCTTAATCAGCAGTTACGGGAAGAGCTTCCGCACTACATCAGCCTACCGCCAATTCTGCAAGCTACCAATCCCGAAGAAGCCGTCCTGAAAGGATGCTACCACTATGCTCGCACGTTCGACAAAATCGCTGCTGCTTAAAAAAATTATTGAAGATTTTAACCAGTTTACTTTTCAGCAGGGCGATAGTTTTGCCTGGCAATCCCGCACCAATACGATTGTTTATAGTAACGGAGGCAACTTTTTTCCGCTTTTACTGCACGAGATCGCCCACGCTTTGTTGGGCCATAAGGCATACGGCCTAGATATCGACTTGCTTAACAAAGAAAACGCTGCCTGGCAACATGCGTTGCAAGTTCTAGCTCCTGTCTACAGCTTGGAGATCGATGAAAGTTTTATAGAGTTGTGCCTCGACGACTACAGGGCATGGCTTTATAAGCGGAGCCTGTGTCCCGCCTGCGGACAAACGGGCCTGCAAATTAAAAAGAACGTGTATAGCTGCATTAATTGTGGAGGTGCCTGGAAGACTAACGATGCCCGACAATGCGGCTTGCGGCGCGTTCGCCTTACATGATCGGGATAAACTTTCTTGGAGCCATTCACACAGCTCGCTCCCTTCCTGGTTACTATAAAGAATAGCCAGGCATAATACCTGGCTATTCTTAAATTATGAGTTGAAGAGCCCTAGGCCGCTTTGGGTAGCGTTGTGTCTTCAATTTGGATTTTTTTAGTGCGTCGGCT
>DATLVY010000090.1:0-5089 GCA_035576845.1 Candidatus Acidiferrum sp.
CAGCGTATGTAAAGTATACCGCCTCCGGGAAAGAGGCGGTATTGTATTGCACGGATGTCTAAGCGTTTTAACTTCAATCCGTAAACGCGCTCGCGCATCAGCTCGTATCGTCCAATCAACCGTTACGTTACTGTGGACACGTTGCACCACAGGAAGCGAGCTTACACAGCTTTTCGTCACCCATAACTCGCGAGCATCGCCGTATGTTACTAATGCGTCGTAGAAGGCTGCTTCACAGCGATCTATACGTCAAACACTGTCAAAAATTGACACATTCATTAAATAGTCTATAATGTGGTAATAATCTTTGGAGCGAAATCTGCACGCACAAAATATGCAGCAGCTTCAATGATCGCAATATTGTGTATCGATTAGTAGAAAAAGGCTCAACATGCTAGCAGGACAAAGGTTTTGCATCAGGCGTAGTGATCGCTCAATCAACATCCTCGGCCTTCCCGGTCAGGTTCACGGGGAGGAGTGGCTGATAGGCGAGCGGCTCACGATTGATGCGCCAGAACACTCTATGCTGCCCACGGAAAAGACTTCGGTTTCAGGCCAAATCCAGGACATGGTTACGTGCCACCGTCACTGGATGCAATCGGTCGGGGCAATGGTTATCAGTAACCGGACTGCTATTAAACTGTTCTTTGGTGGGCAGCTGCGAGAGGAGGACTTCCAAAGAGCGGTGGAAGGGACCACAGACACGGACATGCCCTACGTCGCGATCAACGGTCCCCGTTCGATCAGTTCCATCTTTGAAAACGTAGTGCTGTATATCATACCTGAGGGCTATATGCCCGGTATGAGCATAATGCTGTTAGACAAGGACGGCAACGTCATGGGAGCCGAACAGCTCAAGGGCTTACCACTGGGTAGTGACTCGTTCAGATGGTAACGACCGTGCTATTGTCTACAATTGAAGAGGCCACCCCATGCAACGGGTGGTCTTTTTCGTTGCCTTAGAATGTGAAGCTGTAAGGGTTAATCATGGTTTCCACAAAACAAGGAATGGCACATCCATTCCTTGTTTGCCTGGCGCCAACCAGCGCAATGAGACCGTTCATGTCGGAATAATCGACATTGACGAAGTCACCCGGACGGACTACGTCGAGCTGGTCGAAAACCGTTCCCAACTGGGTAGCAAGCCACTCGTTTCCAAGCAAACGAAGCGTCTTGCTGGCTACAGTAGGCTTCGAGCCCGAAAGCAAGCTGCGGCCATCACTCGGTGGGGGGATACGGGACAGTAAGTTGTTTTGGATGAGAGTACGGGAATCCCGTACAATTTTGTTTTGAAGTGAACGGGAAACAGTATGCCGCCTTTTTTTAATCGCAAACAAGAAATAACCGGCTAATGCCGGTTATTTGGTTTGAAGTGCACGTGGGTCAAATTAATGGTGCTTGCGAGAACGGGTCGATAGCCAAATTATCAGTCGGATAACGCTAAAGATAATTCCCGCAATTATTGCAATAGCCATATAGCCAAAAGCGGCTAAGATGTTAGTATTTGACTCACAGTTAAAATTGTCAAACGTACAGTTATGCCCTCCGAGGCTAACCGGCTTGAAGAAGTAGAACAGACTTGATCCAACAAAAATGATAAGAATTATTAGGACGACCCAAGAAAGAACACGTGCGAGCTTTACGACATGATAGTTCATAGTTATTATTCTACAGTACAAAACCTTAAGTACGAATAAGTGTAGAGATGTTATCCATGGTAGTCTGGACAGCTATATGGATTTATGGCAGGGGCGGCAGGTTTCGAACCCACGACCTACGGTTTTGGAGACCGTCGCTCTACCAACTGAGCTACACCCCTTCGTGGCGTTTATTATAGCAGATTTTAGTGTTAAGGTTTAGCTATGCCTATTTTACAGGATAAAGAGTTCGGGAGCATCACCTTGCGCCGGTCGCGATTGGCACGGGTGGTACGGTTGAAGGTTGATACGCACGGGCGCGTTAGCATGTCTATGCCGATGCGAGCACCGCTGTACCTAGCGAAGCAATTGTTAGAAGACTCTCGGCCACAATTGCGTCGCTTGCTTGCCGATGCACCGTCGCGTGCTACTGACCCGCTGCAGTTAAAAGCATTGCGTAAAAAAGCCAAAGAGTTTTTACCAAGCCGGCTACAACAATTAGCTGCCAAGCATGGTTTTAGCTACCAAAAAAGCCGCCTGAGCAGCGCCGGCACGAGGTGGGGGAGTTGCTCGAGCCGAGGCACCATCAGCCTGAATATTTATTTAATGACACTGCCTAGCGAACTGATTGATTATGTGATTATCCACGAACTATGCCATACCAAACACATGAATCACAGCCGCTCTTTTTGGCAACTGGTCGCGGCCTACTGCCCCGACTACAAGCAACTTCGCCGACTCCTTAAGCAGCACCGACCCGCACAAAATTAACATAAGAATTTCATAAATATATGCGATAATAGTCGTAGTATGGCCAGAAAATCCAGGCGCGGTCGATACGTTTGGTCAGCAGTGAGAATCAGCAGCCTGCTGCAACGATCACCGGTTGCAATTGCACTACTTATAATTGTATTCGGTTTGCTTACGCGGGCCGGACTTATTGATAGCACGTTTTACTCAGGCGATGGGGCCTTTACGACCATTGCGGAGCTATACCTTGTCGTATCGCTTGTGTACTTATACATGACACACTTAAGTAAGCGTAAGTCCACGCCCGAATGGCCATTTTTGGTTTTATTCCATACGCTAACAACTGCATTCGTACTACTGGTCAGCGGTTTTAGCAGTGCTTTTCCGGCTGTTTGGATCTTGTTGCTGACCGCCACCACGATTAGCTATGGGGGCTTAGGCTTTTTGATTAGTTTTGCGGGCCTGCTCGTAACCGGCGGTTTATTTGTCGAGCTGTACCCGAGCATGCCCCACACGCTGATTTTAGCGATGATTCAGGAGGTAATTATCTCGGCAGTCATCGGCTACTGCTTGTCATTTATTGTCATCAGTGCAACCCGCGACCGACAGGCGCTGGATAAAACCCGCGCCCAAGAAAACTTTCAACGCGAGCGGCTTCTCACCCTAGTGAATAGTATGGGAGATGCGGTAGTCACAACCGACGAAGTGGGCTCGGTTAAGGTCTACAACGCAGCATTTTTAGGGCTGCTTGATACCAACGCCAGCTTGGTTGGCAAGTCGATCGACGAGGTGCTTAAGTTGGTCGACCAAAACGGTCGTCACGTCAGCATTGTCGAAGACGCCCGAGCAATCCATAAAGTTTTTAGCCGCACCGACTTGTCGCACCGTTTTAATCAGGAGGAGCTCATTCGGTTGTACGTTAACGTTGCGCCGATCCACACCGACTATCTGGCACATACCGAGCAAGGTTTTATTTTTATCATCCGCGATATCACCAAAGAAAAAACGCTCGAAGAAGAGCGCGACGAATTTATCGCCATTATCGGGCATGAGCTACGCACGCCGGTGGCGATTATCGAGGGCAATCTTTCTAACATTCAGCTGCTGCAAAAGCGCGGTGCGGCTGCGGCAATCATGGAACGGGCAGCCAATGATGCCCATGATCAAATTATGTATCTGGCTAAGCTCATTAATGATCTCGCCACCCTGTCGCGCGCCGAGCGCGGCATTAACACATCGGGCACCGAGGAGATTAACCCAACCGAACTACTGACTGAGCTATACAAAAACTTTTTGCCAGTAGCCCAAAAGGCAGGCTTGCGGCTCGACTTAGACCTGTCGCCGCATCTGCCAACCATTCGCAGCAGTCGCACGTACCTCGAGGAAATTCTGCGCAACCTCATTAGCAATGGCTTTAAGTACACCAACGAAGGCTCGGTGACTATCATTGGCCACAATACCCGATCTGGGGTGCATCTAGCCATTAAAGATACCGGCATCGGCATTAGCAAAACCGACCAAAAGCATATCTTTGATAAGTTTTATCGATCCGAAGATTATCGCACGCGCGAGTCGACCGGTACCGGCCTGGGGCTGTATATCAGCAAAAAACTGGCCGAAAAGTTAAACCTGACCATCACCTTCGAAAGCCGCCTCAATCATGGCTCCACCTTTGGGTTGCTCGTCAAGGCCATCGAGAAACGCTAGCAAGTTGTGTCGGCCGTAGCACTTTGGCTACAGCCGACAAAGTTTGTAGGGGGTTAGATCGGATAGGAGCTGCGTTTCAAACACAGCTTTGGTAATGTTATATTCTAGGGGAAACCAGATGTGAAACCGGAAGCCAGCCTTCTCGGCCACTATAGACTCGAAGCAATTTGCGCTGATACCGGGTCCAAATTGCTCGCGGAGCTCTTCCACAATGGACCATTGATAACTTTGGGTCGGCGGTCGGGGAAAATCCGTTCGGATCTCTACCAGAATTACGCGGTAAGGACCAATATCGCTCAGATGAAATGTTTTAATGTCCATGATCACCTCAGAATAATAACTACAGGAACTACAACTTTATTTAAGCAGATCGCTTACAAATTAACGATGGGTGACCGATATGCAGTGAGCACAGGGTAGCATACGTTGCGACCCTTCCAATTGACATCGCCAAACTCGTAAGCCAGCATGCTAGCCAGCAGTAAAAAGACTTCGAGCGTCAGTGACAACGGAAAGAACAACAACGTCAGCGGCCAGCTGCGCGGCATTACTCGGATTATAACCAGGCCGTAACTGAACCAGAAAAAACCGCTTACGATAGTTGCAAGCACCCAAATAACATCAAATCGCCCCGCAACCGCCAGGCCAATACTCAGCCCAAAAGGCAGTAAGCAGACCCCTGCCACAAAAAATACGCCCAGTAACAGGTACATCGGCTGGCGTTTGAAAGTTGGGTAGAGCAACCGCAGCGCCGTTTCGTTTTGGCTGCTCCAACGCTTGGCGGTAGTCACGCCCAACTCTTTATTAGAGATGACGAACCGGTATCGATCCTGGGCAAACAGCCGGCGGGCAAAAAAACCTTCGACCACAATTTTGTTACGCGCCGCATCAAAGCCGCCTAGTTTTTGTAGCGACGAAGCCTTAATCAGCCAGCACTGGCTGGATACCGGGACGCGGTGACGCGTAATCGGCAGCACAATTTGCCAGTAGTAACG
>DATLVY010000091.1:0-3980 GCA_035576845.1 Candidatus Acidiferrum sp.
TTGACTCGTTCGATGTCAACAATCCCTGGCCGCCAACCCCAAGCTGGTACAACTCGGCCGTGGCGCCACCACCACCGCACGCTAACGGCACCGACGGCTGCGGCGGAGGCGGTGACCGCGGGCTCGTTAACGAAAACATCAGCTACAGCATGTGGCAAAGCACTTACATGACCGGCGTTATTGGCGGTTACTGGGATGGCAAATACATCACCATCGCCGATCCATCGCCAGCGCCAGAACGGCGAGGGCAGGTCTCGCGGCCGCTGTTAGAGCCACTGGCCTACAAAGGTAAACTCATTTCCGAAGAAGTCGCCATGCGCCGTGCCGAGGAAGCTTTGAAAGCTTATGGCCTAGCCGAGCGAGAGACTTACCAAAAGATTTTAGGCCGCGTCCGCTTCCAAAAACCGATGCTGGTGCAGCGCCTCGACTTGCCCGACACGTTTTACCACATCGTGCCGGCTACCGAAGACGAGCGCACGCCGCTGGCAGTGGCCCTGGATGCCAAGACCGGCATCTACCTGCAGTCGGCCACGCACACGCACGCCAAAGGCAGCTTGATCAGTAAATACCATTCAGCCAAAGAAGTCGAACGCCTGCTGCTGAACACCCGCATCGAGCTGCCAGACATGCGCGGCCGCATCCCCATCCGGCTAGAGGCGCTATGCCAGTACCCGCACCTGGTTTGGAAACCGTGCCGCGAATCGCTGTCGCCATTCTATCCGTTTTACATGTTCACCGCTGGCAGCGAACGCATTTACGTCCGCACCGACGGCGCCATCTTCACCCAGCTGCACGATGCCGACCGAGGAATCTAACACTAGCATCACCGAGGCTCAGGCTTTGGCCATTGCTGCGCGTGTGAATGGCGCGCAGCAATTGGTTGCAGGCATTTACAAAGTGGCGCGCTTGGATCGCAGCGAAGCGTATTACATTGTGGCCTCTGGCCAACAAGGTGGACAGGGAAATTTGGTTGCCGTCGACGCCGCTGCCGGCGCGGTAATGGGCTCGGCCACCACCAAATTGCTCGACACCAGTTGGCTGGCTACAGAACCGCCGTACCAACCCGGCGCTCGGCTAGTATGGGCGCCGTGTCAGATCTCATTGTCGCCGCTGTATCCGTTTTGGCAGGTCGGTAGTAGTGCGACTCAGTACGTTGACCACCGTGGCAAAATCTGGCATCAACTCCTGCCGGCAGGCCCGGGCTAGTTGATATAGCGTCTGCTGCAGAACATGCTTTTTGTTCGTAGTCACTTTTGCGTTATAATACAATCTACCTCGAACGAGGCGCTGTTTTTACATCAAGAAAGAGACGAGCATGGACAAACAAGATGCCCAGCGGCTAATACAAAAGGAATTACCGAAACTGGGGCGGTTAGTGTTACATGTCAACCGCTATAAGGCCGAGGCCGACGCTTTGGTTACGCTAGTAAAAACCTTGCAGCTTGATCTAGCCGATGCCGTAGCCGAGCCGACTGCATTTCTCTGGAGTGCTCATTACCAGTCGAAGGCAAAGCATTTTGCCATGAACGCAGCTGCGCTTGAGGGATTGCATGACCTTGAGGCGGCTGTTAATCGACTCGTCCGGACGAGTGCTAAAATCCAGGGTACTATCGAATATCTTACTCGGCTTGGAGCGGAGTGCGACTTTGACTTGTTGCCCTATATCCAACAAGGCCTGCTAACAGCCAAGTTTGCGGAGCTTTTTGTTCCAGAGCTGCCCACCAGCGTGCCAAACAAGCCAGTAACCTGTGAACCCGAAGCAACCTTTCGGCTAATTACTTCAGCCTTTATGGTCGCCGTGTACACGGCCGGGTTCCTCGACCCAGTTCGCCCTAAAACCTTCGATGAGCTCATGAACCTGCTAGAGGACGTCACGATTACAAAGCTGGGAAGGCCGGTGTCGATGGGTGCGGAATCAAAGAGAGTTAGGGAAGAGTTACTCAAGATTTACCCAAGGATTCGAGATACCCACAGGGCCTGTATAGTAATCACCCAGGCTGGGTTACGAAGGGATGTAGCGATGCTTGGTAAAGAGGATATGGCGGCGACCATCCTCCGCTGGTTAAATACGTGATCTCCTCCAAAAATTTGGGGTTGCCAGCTGGCACCCCCATTTTTTTGACGTGAGCACTTTCGCCAAACCTAAAGGCAGTTATCCCTTCACGCCATTCCGCACGTTACACGCCGCCTGATGCTGCATGGCGTGAAGGGATAACTGCCAACTTAAAAAATTGCAATATAACTTTTTTGTGTTATGATACGGTAGATTCTTCGTGATTTACGAGGGACGGACGGCCAATATGGCCTTTACAATTTGTTGAAGGAGACATACGCTATGTCATCTAACCCTAATTTTACGCTTGGCGATCTTTTTGGCTTAACGGCCCGCGACAATGTTCTGACCCCCGAAGTCGTGACCATGCTGGCCCCCTTACACGGCAGGCAACTGAGTGACTTGGCAGCCTTGAACGTAATCAGCCTGGCTAGTGTTATTCGTGAGACGAGCCAGAATATCACTGACCCATTGGTAGTCGCTGGCAGGCTGCAGGAATCTATTGCGCTTGCCCAAAAGGCGCTGGCACCAATCCAACGGCCGCAGACTATACCCCTTAACCAAATGACTGTCTCGGAGTTACTGGCGTATATCGTAACACTACCTGAAGACTACGAGGAAGCAGTGGTGTTACTTGAGAACAAGCCTCAGGTAATAAAAGCGGCGCAAAAAACTGGCGGCGCTTGGGTAATTCCGGCGTTATCGGCGACTACTATTCCTGGTGTCGATGTTTCAGCAACGCATGCATACATCGCGCATCTTGCCAGCAACCCCTATACTCAAGCACAGCGGGAATTCCAGAACCGGGAGCCTATAACGCTGGAGACAGCGCTGGGGCGTAACGCTCGGCCAATGATCCACCCCTTCACTCTGGAACCTGTTTTAGGCCCGGTTAATGGACACGACCTGGCCGATCTGAGTGCCGAACTTCACGAAGCCTTGCTGTGGGCCCAGTCGACCTCTCCGCATCATCCTGCATGGCCCGACTACTTTGACGCATATCAAAGAAAGCAGGCCTGGAATGACATATTCACGAAGCCACTGCCCGAAGGACGCTGGGCTGACATTTTGCGCGGCTATCAAAGTGCTAAAGCAAAAGACGAAGAACTCCATGTCAGTCGCTTCATGCCAAGGGATTTGTTGGGACGGGCTCAGTTCCGATCTCTCAAAGTACAAGCCCAACAACCTGTTTTCGGCGAAGCTCACTACAAGGAGTTACTCGAAGAGCGAGCGCTGTCCACGCTAGAGCGTTCAGGAATGGACGCGAACCTTAGTGGCATTTGCCAGAGCATTCGTGTCTCAGGTATGGACCCGTTCTTCCACGGTTTGATTGTACTTCAAGGTGGCGCCATCAGCAGCATGAACGCACGGGGGACAATCTATGTACCTCGCGGAGTAGATATCAAAATAAGCGGAATGAATTGTAAGGTTAGCATCTGTCCCTGCACATACCAAGAACTCGCCCGTCGTGCCGGTCTGATATAACCGTTTCTCCAACAATTAACAGAGGTCGCACCCCAGGTGTTACCGGGTTGTTGCTTTGACCCCTGAACAGGCTCTGCTATTGACATGCTGGGTCTGTCTCGTTGGCTTTTCCGTCATTCTGATCGACAGAAGGTTGAGTTTGTTGGTCGATGCTCAGAACCTGCAGCCCGTAAAAAGTCCTACAGCCCCGAGTACTGACGCAAACCAGCTTAGTGACATTGCCAGCACCCTCGGTGATTTAACGGCAACCCTGACCTTGCTAAGCGACCGGCTGAATCAAATCGGGCATCCGGACCTTACGCCGACCCCTTACCGGTTCGTCCGTGCCATACCAATTGAAAGGGATGCGAAACTTTCCGAGCAGACTGGCCTCCTGGTAAAAATGGCTCTGCCTGACTACCCAGGCGTTGCGCTCATCGTGACCTTGGATGGCCGCACCGTT
>DATLVY010000092.1:0-3472 GCA_035576845.1 Candidatus Acidiferrum sp.
TACCTGGAAATTACGCCCGCCTAAGCATTTCGTCGTCTGCACCGAAGAGCCAGTGGTTTTACCCGCTGGCTTTTTGCTTACTTGCAACCAAAGCAAAGTGTTTTACCTCTTAAAACATATGTGTCAGCCGGTCTTGCAGGGTTGGCGCTACGCCACCACTACAAGTTTTAGGGTCAGGTGTCGTATCGTAGTGAGTGGCGGTGTTGGGGATTGCTGCGTATTCTTGTTGCAAGGCAACCTGGTCAGGATTGCCGTAGCTAAGTAACAACTTATCTTTGTCTTTAATAACGCGGTTTTCGATGCCGCCGAGATCGGTATAGTCTTGGTTATTTAGCAAAACATGTAACTTAGCCGTATCACTTTCTGAATATACTAGCCCGCTAGGGGAAGCGATAAAATTCGGTCCAAGTATCCAACCCAAATTGGCAAAAAAGTTTCCCCAGGTTACCGCTTGATCTTCGACATGCACCACAGTATTAACATTATCGTGCATGTGCGCACGACTCAGCGGCACGTCTGAGGCTGCGCCAGTGGTGCACATGGCCGTATCCTCCTCGTAATATTGCGGCCCTTTAAAAAGTTCACGTTGACCATTAATATACAGCGAAAAATTAGCGTGATAGTGGACAATGGCTGGTTGATAGGTGGCAAGGCGGATACCGAGGGTCACCAGTACGCCCAACGCTAAACCCATGCCAAACAAAATTAATCTACTTTGAAAAAATCGCATGCCCTTATCATACCATCACTATTCAGCCGTCGCCAAAACAGTTCCTTGACCGCATTTGCCCAGCGTACGATAATAAAATAAGCAAAAGCAATATCCGGAGCAACATTATCGCATCGCCAAAACCTATTTCGCCCTTCTGGTACAAACGAACCTGCGAGGTTTCGTTACTTGTTTCGTTGGTAATCCTAGGGGTTTTTGCGGTTGCCAAACTAGTTTTGAAACAAAAAGGCATCACCGACTTGCTAGTGCCGTTACCAGCGGCAATTGCCGCGCTAATCACTATGGTGACAAGCCTTGTTTCGTATCTGTTCGTTCCGCCAGAGCGTATGCGGTTTATGGCTTATGCCAATTATTTGCTGCTGGCGATAACACTAGGTATGCTGATTACGTTCACCGGCTTAATCCATTCGCCGTATCTGGTGTTATGGATGCTGGCCAGTATCTTTGCTGGGTTATTCGGCGCCTATGGTCTGGGCTTAATGTTTGTCGTAACCAATGCCGGTATCGTTTACGAGCTGTTCTTTAGCCCAATACCGTCCGGCTATAATGATCTGGTCGTTTTTTTTCTAACCCTAGAGCTTCCTCTTGCCGCCAGCTATTTGATCTGGCACGAAAAAGGCAGTCAGGACACCAGAAAGACCAGGGCACTCGATGCGCTGACGCAACAGCTATCGCAGGTTGCCAACAAATCCGAGATCGTCATTAATGCCATTACCGAGGGTGTTGTGGCCATTGATGCCCAGGGCACTATCCAGCTTATCAACCCGGCCGCCCAACAGCTCCTTGGCTGGCAGAAGCAGGATGCAGTCGGGTTGGATTACCGCTCGGTTATCAAGCTCGTCGGCCTCAATAATAAAGAGCTGCCCGACGAATCTACGCCAGTCCGGCAAGTGATGACCTCTGGCATTGCAGTCACTAACAACGATTTAGCGCTGATCAGCACCAGCGGCAAGAAAAAACTTATTTCGGTGGTTGTATCGCCGGTTAAAAGCGACCAAAACTTAATTGCCGGGGCCATTGCCGTTATGCGCGATATAACCGACGAAAAGCAAGAGGAGCGCCAGAGGGCCGAATTTATTAGCACTGCCAGTCACGAAATGCGCACTCCAGTTGCCGCCATTGAAGGGTATCTTGGCCTAGCACTTAACCCAGCCACGGCCGCCATCGATGATAAAGCTCGCACTTTTTTGACAAAAGCACAGGAAGCCACGCAGCACCTTGGCACGCTGTTTCAAGATTTGCTAACCGTATCTCGTGCCGAGGATAACCGGCTCGTCCCAAAGCAATCGGTCATAGACATTGTGGCATTTACTCGAGAATTAACAGAGGCGCTGGTAACCAAGGCGCAGGCCAAGGGATTGTTTTTATACTTTAAACCGGGCGAAGCGGCTGCCAGTAGTGTGGGCGAAGAAAAAACTGCCGGCCGCACCTTACTGCCCGTATTTTACGTGTTAGCTGACCAAGGGCATTTGCGCGAAGTGCTCGGCAACCTGGTAGATAACGCCATCAAATACACCAAGCAGGGGAGTGTTGAGGTTGACGTCACTGGTGACGAAAGCCAGATCACCATTAGCGTCGCCGACACCGGTATTGGTATCCCGCCCGAGGACACACCGCATTTGTTTCAAAAATTCTACCGCATCGACAATTCTGACACGCGGGAAATCGGCGGCACCGGCCTTGGCCTGTACATTAGCCGGCGACTGATCGAAGCCAATGGCGGGCGCATTTGGGTAACCAGCACGTACGGTAAAGGCTCGGTGTTTTACATTCAGCTGCCGCGAATTAGCCACGAAAAAGCCTCCGAAATCCAAGCCGAAGCCGAGCAGCCCATGAAACCTCGCAGCTTTGTGCCAGCAAACCCAGCCGACACACAGCCACCAGCGGTCGCCAGCACGGGGCTATAGATTTTTAAGCGCATTGCTTTTACAATGAAGCGTATGATAAAGATCTTACTTGTTGAAGACGACGCATCTTTGCGCGAAATTTATGGCGTACGCCTACTGGCCGAAGGCTACGATATCGTCTCGGCGAGCGATGGCGAAGAAGCGCTGGCCATGGCCATCAAAGAACGGCCGGTGCTGATTATTACTGATATCATGATGCCCAAAATCAGCGGCTTTGACATGCTGGACATTTTGCGCTCGACCACCGAAACCAAAAACATTAAGGTAATTGTGATGACCGCGCTGGGCTCCGAAGAACAGCGTGCCCGCGGCGACCAACTGGGCGCCGACCGTTACCTGGTAAAATCGCAGGTTGGCATCGAAGACGTGGTTCGCTCGGTGCACGAAGTTTTGGGCGACCAGCCGCCAAGCCGGCCATCCACGCCATTAAGCCCTACGCCACCAGCCTCGATACCGCCAAGACCGACGGCGCCATCTGTAGGCACACCACCAGCATCCTCTCCTGCGGCTGCAGCCGCCAAAGCTTGGCAAACGCCACCGCCGCGCACGATGGCAGCACCTTCACCGGTGCATGCTACAACTACGCCGCTCCCGCAGCCGCCAGCCGAGCCAACTGCCCATCCAGCCTTGCCCGTAGCGCCAGCGCCGGTAATTCGCAATAAAATCCTGCAGCCTATTACCGACCCATCAGTAACAAAAGTCAATATCAACGATTTGCTCGACCGCGAACTAGCCCGCGAAGCTGGCATTGATTTTAGCGACAAAACTGCTCCGGCAGCCAGCCAGGCAGGCAGTGCGCCGCAACCAGCTGTTTTCTCGGGCGTTCCAACCGTCC
>DATLVY010000093.1:0-3684 GCA_035576845.1 Candidatus Acidiferrum sp.
GTTTTTGCAGTCGATCAATTGGGTTAACGGTTGGGTTACATCAACGGCTGTTTTGGTGAGTTTTATAAGCGGATTGTGGGTGGTTTCAGACAAGTAATAATCACTTACTGCAGGCGTAGCGCTGCCAAAAACTACTTTGGCTTGTGGGTGCATGCTGGCCAATTTACTGGCCACACGCAGCGCGGAATATCGGGGCGATTGCTCTTGCTTGTAGCTTGGTTCGTGGCATTCGTCGACCACAATTAGGCCTAAATTATTAATTGGCATAAAAAGCGCTGAGCGCGGGCCAATTACGATGATAGGCTCCGCGGCCATGAGTGTCTGCAGCCATACTTGATGCCGCTGTGCTTCGGTCATAGTGGAATGGGTGACGATAATATTTTTATAATAGTTGGCAAATTCGGCTACAAGCTGTGGGGTGAGCGAAATCTCAGGTACTAAGATAATTGAAGATCTGCCCTGCTCGCTTTGGTGTTTAGCCGCTTCGATATAAACTTGAGTCTTGCCAGAGCCAGTGACGCCGTGCAATAAAATCGTGCCAGACGGCGTGGCCGCTATAGCCTGGAGTGCTGCTGACTGTTGTCCATTTAGTATAATTTTTTTGTTCTGGCGCTGTACGCCAGGTTGTGTAAAAGTAAGTTGACGACGTTTTTTGTTCAAGCCGCTTGGCAGGATCGTCTGTAAGACAATTGGCAAGGGCGTAACATAGTACTCACTCATCCAGTGTGCAAGCTGGACTAAAGCTTGCGGCAGGCCGGGGTTGGTTAAGATTTCGGCGATCGATTTGGTCGCAAAGTCAGGCCTTTTAGTCTGTTCAATAACAATACCGGTCAGTATTTTTTTGCCAACCGAGATGGTTACTATGGCGCCGATAGCCAATTGGGCTTCTGAGTGGTAAGTAAAAGCTTGCACGTTTTTGCGCACAATAACGACCGGTGCCACCAAGTAATACTGCATAGCAAGATTATAAACTACCAGCAGGAGAAACTTACCCCTCGGCAAGTTAAAGGCGTTCTGCTACACTTTTAGACAGTATGTATTTTACTTCAAGGGCCGAAGCGGGCAAGAAGCTGGCAGAAGAAATAAAAGTGGATTCACCGGCCGATACGATCGTCGTGGCTTTAAACACCGGCGCTGTCGAAGTAGCTGAACAAATTGCATCGTCGCTACGTTGTCGTATGGCGCTCCTGCTTAGCGAGGATATTGAATTGCCGGGCGAGCAGTCAACAATCGGTACCGTCTCGCAGAGCGGCGATTTTACTTACAATAGTAGTTTGTCGAGCGGCGAAGTAGACGAATATTATAGCGAGCTTCATGGTTATATCGACGACCAAAAGCGGGAGCAATTTGCAAAGATCAACCGTCTGCTTGGCGAAGGCGGCTTTGTCGAAAGAGAATCGTTAAGGAACCACACCACGATTATTGTTTCCGACGGCTTTAAAAACACCTCACTTCTCGATGCTGCCGAGTTATTTTTGAAACCGGTTAAGATTAAACATTTAATTATTGCTACCCCTGTTGCTTCGGTGCAAGCTGTTGACCGCATGCATATTTTTGGCGACGAGCTACACTGCTTAAACGTGACTGATAATTATATAGACACAAATCACTATTACGACAATAACACCGTACTGAGCCATGATGAGATACTAACAAAAATTAAAATCACTACTGACAGTGCGAGTCAAGACTTGTCGGATGCCCCGGCAAAATTGTAGAATTATAAACAGCGGACTAACTAATGTGGGGTGTCTGAAACAGATTTATGCTCGATGTTTTTATTACTTCTAGAGTGCGGCGCAAGATTGTTGTTGTGTACGCGAAATATCCTGACTTTAAAACGCACGTACGGGGTCTAGCCAAATTAATTAAAGAGGACCCGGGCAACATTCAGCGAGAGTTGAAGCGTTTAGAAAAAGTTGGTTTTTTGACTGCGGAAAAACAGGGGAATACCAAAATTTACTCAACTAATAAGGCGTTTGCGATTTTTAAAGAATTGCAGAGTATTGTGCTGAAGTCGGCACAAGCGCAACAAAAGACCAAACGCTAGATTAGGACATTGCTGGATGGCGCATTTTACGTACAAATTCTCCGCTCCGATGCTCACGTACATTAAGTACGCTGCACTTCGGTGCTCAAATTTCTACGCAAACTACACTCATCCAGCAATGTCCTAGGGCGAGAAATCTGTGGAAGTTTCGAAGACGGCCAGGAACGTGTTCGCTACTCTTTTAAGTATGCGCGGCTTAACCAACGAGTCGCTTCGGGAGCAATTTTTGCGTCCATCGTACGATGCTTTTCGGCATAATCCATTCTTGCTGCCAGATATGGACAAGGCGGTGGAGCGGCTGGTGCGGGCGCGTCAAAGTGACGAGCTGGTTTATATTTATGGTGATTACGACATTGACGGATTGACCGCTACGACTATCTTGCTGGAGGCCTTTGGACTGTTTGGCTTCAGGGTAAAGACATTTATTCCTAACCGGTTTAGCGACGGGTATGGGCTCAGCAAAGACGCTATTCAGGTTTTGCGCGAACAGGGCGCGCAGCTGTTAGTAACGGTGGATTGCGGCAGTTTATCGCATGCCGAGATTGAGTTCGCCAACAGCTTGGGGCTGGACGTTATAGTTACTGATCACCATAGTGTTGCCGCGACCATGCCGGGGGCGGTGGCGGTAATTAACCCCAAACGGTCTGGGCATGCTTATCCGTTTCAGGATTTGGCGGGTTGCGGGGTAGCGTTTAAACTGGTACAAGCTTTGCAGCAACGGCTGGAAGGGTTGCCGGTTGGCCAGGAAAAGTGGTTACTCGATTTGGTGGCGCTTGGTACGGTGTGTGATATCGTGGCGCTGGCTGACGAAAACCGAGCCAATGTGCATTGGGGATTAAAAGTGCTGACTAAAACTCGCCGGCCTGGGCTGAAGGCGCTGACCTCGGTAGCGGGGCAGGACATCGCTCAAATCAATGCTCGCGGCCTAGGGTTTGTGGTTGGTCCACATCTTAATGCTGCTGGCCGGCTCGAGACCGCGCAGCTCAGCCTCGATTTACTAACGACCACCGATCCAGAAACCGCACTGGGCATCGCCTACCAATTGCATGACATGAACCAAGAGCGCCGGGCCGAGCAAGATCGTATCGCCAAGGCGGCGGCGCTGCAGGCCGAGCAGCACCTGAACGACCCAGTGCTGGTGCTGTCCGATCCGTCGTGGTCACACGGCATCATCGGCATTGTGGCCGCCAAAATGTTAGAGCAATTCCACAAGCCGACGTTTATCCTGCAGGAGATGGGCGAGGAGAGCAAAGGCTCGGCCCGCAGTTTTGGCGATTTTAGCGCGGTCGAGGGTATCCGTGCTTCCGAAAAGTGGCTGATTCGCGGCGGCGGACATAAGCTGGCGGCGGGTATCAGCTTAAAAACCGAAAATATCCCGCATTTCCGCGTCGCTATTAACGATTTTTATCGGAGCCTCGATTTGCCAAATCAGCTTGAGCATTTTGAGCCGACGGCTGATATTAGTCTTGAGAATTTTCAGGCGATGAATCTTGAACTCATTAATTTACTGAAACGGCTCGAACCCTATGGGCATGGCAATCATGAACCAGTGTTTAAGCTTAATAATGTTCGGATTGTCGAACGCAAAGAAATGGGTGCCGACAAACAACATCTTAAACTACACCTAACAGATG
>DATLVY010000094.1:0-2336 GCA_035576845.1 Candidatus Acidiferrum sp.
CGGCAGCGGGCGGACGGCAACATGTTCTTGAGTGTACATAATGATGCGTTTCATGGTTTGCACGGCCTCGAGCGGGTAATGCCCGTTGGCGGTTTCTTCGCTGAGCATCAAGCAGTCGGCACCGGCAATCACGGCGTTGGCGATGTCTGAGACTTCCGGCCGGGTTGGGGTCGGGTTATCGACCATACTAATTAGCATTTGGGTGGCCACGATGCAAAGGCGCGAGTACTTGTGGGCAAATTCGAGAATATGGCGCTGCACCACTGGCACCACCTCGAAACTAGCTTCCACCGCCATGTCGCCCCGAGCCACCATGACACCATCAGAAGCCCGGACAATTCCCTCAAGGTTTTCGTCGCTAATTGCCGCTACCGTCTCGATTTTCGAAATAAGTTTGGCGCTGGAACCTTTTTCACGCAAAAGCCGCCGCGACACTTCGATGTCCGATGCGCGCTGCACAAAACTAATCGCCACATAGTCGATATCGCGAGCCGCGCCCCACTCGATATCCTGGCGGTCTTTGTCGGTCAAAATATCGCCGGCAAAGTCGGTATCGGGCAGATTGATACCTTTGCGCGGCATTAGCACACCGTCGTTTTCGACGCGCACCACCACGGTATTCGGCTCGAGTCCGGTCACGGTCGTGCGGATTTTGCCATCAAAAATGTACAGCCGCTCGCCCATTTTGACCTTCGAGCTGAGGTCGTACTGCACCGGGATAACATCACCGCCATCGTATTCGGCGCCAAACGTCAGGCGCAATTCCCGCCCCCGGGCCACGGGTACTTCTTTAGTTTCGCCCAGCCCGCCTAGCCGGATTTTTGGCCCGCACAAATCCTGCACAATAGCCACCGGTTTGCCGCACTCTTTGGATGCCTGGCGAATCCAGGTAATCTGCTGCTCGCGCTCCTCGTAAGTGCCGTGGCTAAAGTTGAGCCGACAGCCATTCACACCCGCTTTAATCAGCGCCAAAACTGACTCGTAATCTGGCGTTGCTGGCCCAATGGTCGCTAAGATTTTTGCGCGTTTATAAACTCGATTACTAAGCATAATGTGGCCTTTTGTGTGTTAAAACTTGCGCTTGATTATAGCACCATCGGGCTTATATAACCACCCATGGTCACTCCACTGACAAAACGAGCCGCGTGCGTTACTCTTTCATTAAAGTAACGCACGCGGCAATTTCAAGGCTCAAGCAGCTGCAACAGCTCAGCAACCAGTTGCGCAAAAGCCGCCACCTCAGCAAGCCGTTCAGGCGCAAAGGTCACTACACCAGCCTCATTCACCTCGACATAACCGTTAGCGCGCAGCTTAGCAATAGCCCTGGCAAGCCCGCCCGAGGTTTCTTCAAGCTTGGCAATAAGAACCGGCGCTGCCATGGCGTCGTCTTCCGGCATTGCGTCAGGCTTAGCAACTTCCAATAGAATGTACAGCTGCTCAGGATTCTCAAAAGCTTCCAGTATCCCGTAGCCTGTCCCCAACAAACCTTGCAGCATGGCACGGCTCAGGCGCATTCGATAGGTGTGGGTCGGTTCAGAGTACACCGACTCAAGCACTTCATATCTTTCGAGATATCGCAGAGCGCGTAAAGCATTCACATCAATCACATTCGCCTCAAACAGATTTTTTGCTTGATCCGTTGTGATTGTAGCAATACTGTCGGGGCCCGGGCCGGGCGATCCCCAGCCATCCAAAATGTACTGCAAAACCGGCCGGTATACGTCGTTACGTAACAGGCGCAATATCTTTAGCAGGCCGTTTAAGGTTGCTTGGTCCTCTTCATAGAGCATGGAACAATCCTCCTTCGTGTGTGGGCTAGCAGTGCTATTTGGTTTCCGGCAAAGCTGCCCAACGTACTGCCGCCATAACGATCTCCATCAAAATCGGCCGCGCCGCATATTCCTTATGGAAGAAAATTTGCTCGGTCGTGCTATGTGCAATTGGCAAAGACTCGAAGATCCTAACATCAAACGCCTTTCGCAGGGCACTAGTTATGTTTGTGCGCGACAGACCCAGCTCGGCCGCGAGTAGCGCACGCGTTACGACGCCACTGCTCGCTTTTGGGAAGAGCCCAGCAAGGCACTCTTTGGCATTAGGATTTCCGTTGTCGCCCCAGGCATCCACTAATAAACAGGCGTAGGTTGTGGATGAGACCGAAATCGCGAACAGTCCGTTCTCGCCTAGTCGGCTATTCCAGCGGACAAGGTCACGGTTAACCGTGACAAACTGCCTGCGCTCGTCAACACTTGTAAAAACCAGCCCTTCCAGCGTAGTGATAATGCTCCGTACACGCGCCTCTCGCGCTGGCTCCGTCGCCGTCAGCGCATCAAAAAGCA
>DATLVY010000095.1:0-3583 GCA_035576845.1 Candidatus Acidiferrum sp.
CATCCCCGTAAGCCGTTGCCCGCGTTTGGTCGTTGAGCATTTTTTGACTGCACAGCACATACACTTCATGGCCGCGAGCCCGCAACTCGTCCTGGATAAACTTGACGCTTCGCTCGGCGCCGCCCGCCAAATAGCCTAAATTATTGATAAGTAAAATTTTCATCGGTAAATTTTAACCTGACCGTTACTATAAATGAGATCTTTGACGTTATCCAAAAAAGCGCTGGAATACTGGTAATTTACGAGCGTGCCGTTGTACGAAATGGTGCTCTGGCCCAGCACGACGTTAGTGTAACCCAAAAACACATACGAATCTTTGCGGATCAAGCTTGGGTAGATATCGTTGAGTGGGCTAACCTGCACATGCGGCGCTAACTGCCCAAAAATGTAGTTGCTCATTTGCACGGTCGCCTGAACTTGGTCGGTGCTTACCCGAGGTTGCTGGTTGGCCAGCCACCGTGTGCCGTCCACCTCGCTGGTGTGCAGGTAATATAGATCGTAGTATTGGCCGCTGTTATTTAGATGCAGCTGCGCGCCGTAACCGCCCAACAGCTGCGTAATAACCCCCGTTGATGACAAGAAAAAGGCAACTGCCAGCAAGGTCGGCAGCAGTGCCACTGGCAACTTTTTGGCAAGCGGCGAAAACAGCACCGCGCTGCCAACTACCGTAAACAGCCCGAGCAGCATAAGCGCTTGCTGAAACGCCCGCAGCAAGCCGTATTCTACCGACAAAACCGGTAAAACCACCTGCGACGCAACAAAAATCAACGAGCCAACCGAGAGCGCCACAAAGTCGGTGCTTAAATTATGCGCATACCTGCGCCGAAACAATGTGTAGATAAAGCCGATCAAAATAAGCACTTGCAATAACTTGGCTGAACCTTGACGCACGATGTCGTTAAAATTTGGAACATCCAGACCGAGATGGCTTACCCAGTTGCCAATGCTGGTCAGCGGCATGGCGCCGCTATCTGGCAGCACAGCCGGATTGGGGTAGCTGCTGGATGGATAGTAGCTCCCCAAATCTTGCTGATGGGCAGGTTTGACGACGTTCGTTAGGTAGCCGTTCATGAGCAGCTGCGGGTCATCCGATTGCCAGCTGAGCAAGTTATAGTTAGTGTCTTTCGAGCGCAGCCCCTCTGACTTAAAGCCGGCCCCGATCGCCGCAACAGTTGCCCGAATCACACCGACGGTGTTATTGCCCGTATCCGTGAGCACCACCGTCCACAAAAAGCTGCCCAGCACAATCAGCACGGTCATGGTTAAGCTGATGGCCTTCAGCTCGGTGGCGCCGTGCGCAAGGGCGTTGAGCGCCGAGTGTTTTAGCCTGCCTTTGCGCGCCAGCCAGTTTGCCAGACGGCAGAGCGGCGGCCATACAAACACCGTGGCCAGCAGAATCGCTACGATCGAATAGGTGGTTGAGTAGTGCGAGATAATCAGGCCAGCGCTCAACAGCAAAAAGAGCGCCCGTCGCCGGCCCAGTGCGACTTTCGCCTGGAAAATAACGTAAAACATCAGCGCCACAAACAAGAAGGCAATCTCTTGGCGGCTGAGCATCGGCATGTCGGTGAAAAACGTCGGGAAGGCAATAAAGTACAAGGTAGCCGCAAAGGCCAGGGCCGGCTGCAGCCAGCGCCGCACCATTAAGTAGACAATGCTCGGGCAAAGTGCAAAAATAATCTGGAAAAATACTTTAAAAACGTACGGGTCAGCAACCCGCAGCAAATTCGAAAAAATGGTGGGCAAAATCGTGATGCTCAGGCAGGCGTTGTAGGCATCGCGGTAGCTCGCGATTTGCCAAATGCCGCTGTTTTTGGCCAGCTGGAAGACGACAAACTCGCGCTGGATATCATGCCCGGTGATATACCAACCTCGAAGGCTGGTCATGAGCAGCAGGGACAGCGACGTAAAAAACAGGGCAGTCGGAATAACGCTGGGGCTCAGCTTTTTCGCCTGCAGGCTCACAAAAACACTGTAGGCGGCAATACCCACGAGCAGCGCTATAATCCACAGGTTACTACCGCCGTTATTCAGGCTCGACGCGCCGCAAACCGCCAGCAGCACAAAGGCTATCGGCCCGAAAGCGATCAGCCTGTCGAGGCGCGTCCGAAACAGCTGACGCACGGCACGGACCGGCAGCTCCCACCGCGTCTTGTTGACAAAATTCGCCACCAGTAAGCCAGCGACTAGCAACGAAAGTTCGATAATCAAATAGCGGGCACTCAGCGGTTGCCGGATGCCAAAAAGCGGCAACAGGGTATTGCCGAGCAGCGCGACCACCATCAGCTCGAGCACACTCAGTCCAACGGCCATAGCCAGCTTACCAAACGGCGCCAGGTGCTTAAGCCCAAAGAGCAGGAGCGACAGCATGCCCGGCACAATGCTCAAAAAGCTAAAACCGGCTACGTCCACAACGACCGCAGGCACTGCTGGCACGCTGCGCAGCCACAAAAAGCCGACCCACCACAGCGCTGCCAGGGCAGTGAGTTTTACAAGGCCTCGGCTTGTTCGGACCGGCTCTGGCGCGTAGATAGTTTCGTATAAGTTGCCGATTTTTTTAGTCAAATGAGCCCATGACAGCTCGGCCGCTTTGGCATGGCTCTTGCGTGAGTAAGCTTCGTAAGCTTCCTGCCGGTGCAGATAAAAGAGGTCGATGGCTCTGGCAAATGTCTCTGGCGAGGGATTGTTAACCAGCACACCAGTATCTGCCAAATGCTCACGCAAACCCGGTACGTTAGAGCCGATAACCGGCAGGCCAGCCGCCATGGCCTCGAGCATCACCAGCGACATGCCCTCGCGGTCAGACGGCATAACCAGGACATCACAACGGCGATACATGTCGGCCAGTGCCCGGCCGCCGAGCGCACCATGAAAAACGACATTCCGCAAGTTACACTGCCCAACCAACGATTTGAGCGCTTGCCGCTCTTCGCCATCACCCGCGATATGCAATTCAACCGGGGCAGTGCAGCGTTGCAGAGCTTCAATCAAACGATCGACACGCTTTTGGGCGGCCAAGCGGCCAACAAATAACAGGCGCAGCGGGAAGTGCGGCTCGCGAGCTTTACGGCCAATAGCCAAGTACTGCTCGGAAACGCCGTTGGGCAAAAAGAGCACGTCCTCTGGTTTTTTGTGATACCGTTTTTCTATTAAACGCTTTTGGTCGGGCGAAAGGGCAATAACAGCCCGGGCGCCCTGCAGCACCATTTTTTGAATCGTGTGCTTATACAATACAAACAAAAAGCCCAGCGGCCCAGAGGGTTGGACATCAAGATGAAAATGCACCACGTAGGGAATACCGCGCACTTTAGCCACCAGCCAGGTCAGCTCGGGAATAAAAGCTTGCGAGAGATGCAGATGGAAAATAGCCGGCTTTTTAACGCGCAGCAACCGCCACAAAAAGCTCGGCATAAACGGCGTATGGGCAAATTCAAAGGCCGCCAGGCGGCGTGTCCGCAGGCGAAGCTGCTGCTCCTCGCGCGGGGCGGTGGCGGCACCGCAGTTCGAGGTAATCACCTCGGTCTGCCATCCTTGAGCTGCCAGCTCTTGACTGACTTCCATCGCCACGCGCTCCAAACCACCC
>DATLVY010000096.1:0-5155 GCA_035576845.1 Candidatus Acidiferrum sp.
GCCGGTAAAACGACGCTATTTCGAATGTTACTCGGGTTGAATCGCCCCGCGGCTGGCGAGCTGCTCATTTTTGGCGAGGCGCCGCACAAAGGCAACGGCCACATTGGTTACGTACCGCAACGCCGGAATATTGACACCGACACCAAAATTATCAGCCTGGAGTACGTCCGTCTTGGCCTAAACGGCACCCGCTGGGGCATGACCTCGCCTGCACAAATCGAGCACGAAGAAACCCTCGCCCTGCAGGCCCTGCGCGAAGTCGATGCCGAAAAATTTGCACTCCAGCCCCTGAGCCAGCTCTCCGGTGGCGAACAGCAGCGCGTATTTTTGGCCCAAGCCTTAGTTGGCAAACCAAAACTGCTCCTACTCGACGAGCCCCTCGCCAACCTCGACATCCGCCGCGAAACCGAACTCACCCGCCTTGTGCATACCGTCGCCAAGCAGCATAACATCGCAGTACTACTGATTGCTCACGACATCAATCCCCTTTTACCATTTGTTGATCGCATTATTTACATCGCCGGCGGCAAAGTCGCTACCGGCAAACCCAGCGAAGTCATTACCAGCCAGACCCTGTCGGCTTTATATAATGCACCAGTCGAGGTGCTGCGCGATTCCAAGGGTCGGCTGGCAGTTTTGGGCGCGCATGAAGGAGAGCATCATGATGAAAAATAGAAAAATGGGTGGCGAGCAACCGACATCTTTCCCCGTCGGGGACCAAGGAAAACGAAACTGTCACCGGCAGTTTCGGGGCAGCGCCCACGTTTTAGGCGCGGAGGCTCGCAGGGCTGAGCACGAAAATGTGGGGCGAACCGCTCGACAGGACTCTTCCACTTTGGAGCGAAGTTATGAACTTTAGCCTAAACCCTCTCACCGATTTACAAACCATATTATCCTACAGCTTTATGCGCAACGCCTTCATCGCTGGCACCCTCGTCGCAATCATCGCTGGCATCGTCGGCTACTTCGTCGTCATCCGCCGCTCATCCTTCGCCGCCCACGCCCTGTCGCACATCGGCTTCTCGGGAGCTGCCGGCGCCGTACTCGTTGGCTTCAACCCCATCGCCGGCTTATTGGCCTTTACAGCCGGCGGCGGCATCTTTATGGCACTCCTCGGCAAAAAAGCCGCCGCCCGCGATGTGCAAATCGGCACCGTGCTAGCCTTTATGCTTGGCCTCGGCGTCCTATTTATTAGCCTTTACAAAGGCTACGCCACCAACGCTTATTCCCTGTTATTCGGCGAGATTTTAGGAGTCAGCAGCAACGATGTAATTATTACACTTGTCGCTAGCGCTGTCATTTTAACCGCCATGGCGATCGTTTATCGCCGCCTCTTGTTTACCTCGCTCGACGAAGATGTCGCAGAAGCCAGGGGTGTCTCAACCATGGCTATGAACATCATTTTTATGCTCCTTGTCGCCATTGCCACCTCTGTTTCCGTCCAGTTCGTTGGCGTTTTGTTGATCTTCTCCCTGATGGTCACGCCAGCCGCCATCGCCCAGCAACTCTCGCGTCGCCCGGCCCACGGCATTGCCATTTCAGTAACCGTCGCCATCCTTGCCACCTGGTTCGGCCTATTTATTTCAAACTACGTCAACGCCCCAGCTGGCTTTTTTATCACCAGCTTTGTGTTTGGCGTTTACCTCCTTGTTCGGCTAATTGGTTGGCTTAAGCAGTTTTCTTGGGGCGCAGGCAAAGCAACCGCGCAACCCAAAGAGCCGCAAATATCCCGCTAGCTGCCAGCCAGCCCAAAGCGCTCAGCAGCATACTATGATCTTCGCGCTTCTCAACCTCGAGCAAATTACGTCCAGCCAGCACATAAAAATTGTTCGCTTTCACTTCTACCGAGGCGATTCGCACGCCCGCTTGCGGCTGCCAGGTGACGAGATTATAAGGCACACCATTTGAAGCCGTCAGCACCCCCGTCGGCACTATTGGTTGACTATCACCGATATAAGCATTGCCAGCCACCAAAGCACCGCCCGAATCATAAACCTGCACAAACGCAGCCAGACTTTTGCTAACATCAACCTTCCCAGTCACCAAACTCTGCGGTGAAGCGCCCCCGTTAAGCTTTGCTGCCATATCTTCAGACATTTGAATCTGCGGATCGTTAGCGTCCGAACGTAACATCTGCTGCCCCACCGTATAAACTGTGCCAAAAATAACCGTAATAATCGCCAACCCAAAAAATAGTTGCATTAATTGAAATTTGCGCATGGGGTTATTATAGCAGCTACTGGGTGAATACAATAAGTGTAGATGGGCAAACAACGTCTAGCTGCCAAAAAAAATGAAACCCGGGAGTATCCTCCCAGGCTTCATACCAAGATTCGGGTAGGTCTGTTAAACCTTACCCAAGCGAGCAGTATACATGCCGCCCTCGTGCTGCCCATCCGTTATAAGGACCTGGGTAAGGCGTCCAGCCATTTCGCCACACCGTTTAGCCTGGTCTCGTGGCAAAAGGTAGACATACTGTCCGCCTATTACGTCCTCGAACAAAACCGCGTAGTGAGACACATTCGACACGGCATACGTGAGATCGCCAACCCAAACTACACGCAATCGAGTGCGCACGCCATCATCTGTCGTGGCACTATTGATGGCAACTTTGCCAACCGCGCGCAGCATGGCAATCACACCGAGCGTAAGCGCAATCGTGAACAACGTTTTCTTCACAGAAAGACCTCCAGCGTCGCTAGACTCATCATCACAACAAAAAGCTCCGAATTGAGCTTTCCATATATTTATACTATACCCTGTAGCCATAATAAGTCAATGGGTTTTTACGGCAATTATCCCTTCAAGCCATGCAGCATTAGGCGGAGTGCAACCCGAGGCTCTGTAAGAGCCTCGGCGTGTAACGTGCGGAATGGGGTGAAGGGATAATTACCATTTTTACAATTCACCCCAATTTGTACCAATTTTCGTATCCACCTTCAGCGGCACTTTAAGCGTATAGACATTCTCCATCGTCTCTTTTAGCACGTGCGCCACTTGCTCGGCATTTTTTTCGGGGCATTCGACCAGGATTGAGTCGTGAACTTGCAGGATCTGTTCGCCCAGGCCTTCGAGTTTTTTCTCAACCTCTAACATAGCCAGTTTCATCAGGTCAGCCTCGGTGCCTTGAGTTGGCATGTTGATGGCGGCGCGCTTGGCGGCTTCGCGCACTACAAAGTTGCTGGATTTCAAGTCCGGCGTCGGACGGCGCCGGCCGAACATGGTCTCGACATAGCCGTCTTTTAAGCCATCGGTCACTAGCCGGTCCATAAAGGTGCGCAGGTTCGGATGCAGCTCGAAATATTTTTTAATAAACTCACCCGACTCTTTAAAGTTCATCTTGGTCGCGGCGCTCAGGCCGTGCGCGCTCATGCCGTATATAATGCCGAAATTAATGGCTTTAGCGTTGTAGCGCTGCTCTTTGGTCACCTCGGCCAGCGGCACTTCGTAAATTTGGGCGGCGGTTGCGGCGTGAATATCTTGATCATTATTAAAGGCATCCATCATTACTTCGTCGCCCGCCATCACCGCCTCCAGCCGCAGCTCGAACTGGCTGTAGTCAGCATTGACAAACACACTACCCCTGGCGGGCACAAACGCCGTGCGGATCGCTTGGCCAATTTTGGTGCGCGTCGGAATGTTTTGCAAGTTAGGGTCGTGCGAGCTGAGCCGCCCGGTGGCAGCTACATCCAGCGCGAAAGTGGTGTGCAGTCGGCCCTCTTTATCCACCAATTTGGGCAGCGAATCGATGTAGGTGCTCTTGAGCTTGGCGTACTCGCGGTACTGCAAAATAACATCGACTAGCGGCGTGTGCTCGCGTAGTTTTTCCAACTCGCGGACATCGGTGGAATAACCGGTTTTGCCTTTTTTGACACCAAAGGTCGGCAAGCCCATTTTTTCAAATAAGATTGTCGCCAACTGCGATGGCGAGTTGATATTAAACTTTTCGCCGGCCAGCTCGTAAATTTTTTGCTCAAACTCGGTGATGGTTACATCAAACTGCTGGCTCATGGTGCGCAGGTACGAGCTATCCAGCAAAATGCCGCGGTGCTCGATTTTGGCCAATAAATAAATGCTCGGGAATTCGATATCCTTGGCGAGCTGGGCTAGCTTAGGCGCTTTGGCAAACTGCTCGTGCTGGGTTTTATAGGCTTGCCAAATGGCAGGGATCACCTGCTCGGGCTTGCCCAGGTCAATCGGTTGGCCAACCACGTCGCTCAGCTCGCGCTGACGTTCGAGGCTGTTGAGCAAAAAGGCACCAATGCGGGTATCATGTTCGACCATGCCCGGCCAAGTAAAATCAAAAGTTAGCAGGGCCCGGAAAATACCTTTAAGGTCGTGGCCGATGGCCGGCGCGCTGGCGATAATAGCCTTCACGTTATCGTCCAGACTTTCGAGTGGCACGGACGTGTACATTTTTTGGTCACGGCTGAGCCACAGCTCGGTACCCTCGGGGTTAAGCGCAAGCACCAGCGGCTGGTCGGGCTTAAAATCGTCCGCTGCAAACGGCTGTTTTTCGGCCTGCGGCAAATCGATTTTGGGCGGCTCCACATGGCGAAGTTCTTTGTTCGTCATAGCCAGCTCAACTTGGCGCAACAGATTACGGAACTCTAATTTTTTCAGCAGTTCGACAAATTCGGGCGTCACCTTGGTGCTGACCTCGGCCTTTTTAAAGTCAAGCTCTATCGGTGCGTCGCACATCAGCGTCACTAGTTTTTTGCTCAGCATCGCCATATCGCGGTCTTTTTCGAGTTTGGCGCGCAGCGTGGGTTTAATTTCGTCCAGATGCGCGTACACATTCTCGAGCGTGTCGTATTTTTGGATCAGCTCAATCGCCGTTTTTTCGCCAATGCCCGCCACGCCCGGGATATTGTCAGAGCTGTCCCCTTTCAGCGCTTTGGTATCAATCCACTGGTGAGCGCCAATGCCGTATTTCTCCCGAAACGACGCTTCGTTAAACAGCTCAATGTTGGTTAGACCCTTTTTAAGCGTGTAGATGTGCGTGTGCGAATTGATGAGCTGCAGCACGTCAAGGTCGCTGGTCACCAGATATGTTTCGACATCTTTGGCCTTGGCCTGCACCGCAAACGTGCCCATAATATCGTCAGCTTCGTAATCGTCCAACTCGTACAGCGGCCAGCCCAGCACATCCAGC
>DATLVY010000097.1:0-5937 GCA_035576845.1 Candidatus Acidiferrum sp.
CGCCCGATAGAACCAGCCACATACCCCAATCGCCAGCGGCAATGCGGCCCAGGTAGAGCTGGGTTAAGTCAATCTGGCCGGTTGAGCCGACGGTGCCGCCATACCATGGAAGATTTGTGTCGTTACAGGCGTATGCATTGTTGCAAACCGAGCGCGTTGCATATACCGTGTGGTTACTCATGGTGCCCGTGAACCAGTTGCCGGTGGACATGGTGAAGTACATCTTGGCGACCACCAGCCGGTAGTTGGTGTTTTGGTATCGCGAGTAGGGTGCGTAAAAGTAGTTGTGCCACTCGCGGCCAATACCGTTGCCATCGATTAAGCCGCCGGTGTACATGTCGCAGGTGCTGCGATTGCAAATGCTGCCGTCGCTTTTGACATTTTGGTAGTTGGCGCTGGCGTTACTGCCGCTGACGGTATCGATGCCCGGGTCGATGACGGCTGGGAAAGCCGAAGCGGGCAGGGCTTGCAAGTAACCTTTATTGACTGCCACGGTAATAACGCCATTTTGGTACGTCTGGCTAAAGTTGGAACTATCCGAAACATAACCAAAACTGTTAAGAATGAGGTTAATCGGTGCAACCGAGAACGAGCCATCCAGGCCGTTAATTGCAAAGCCGCCGTCAGCTGCTTTGCTGAGGCTGGCGCCGATAACCTGGAACTGCACCTGGTTGGTGGCGTTTTTATCTTTGAGCGTGATCGTTTCTTTAACCTGGGCGCTGTACACGGTGTAGGCGACGTTGACCCCTGGCCACAGGTCGTAGTAATGGACGGTTTGTGTGCCAGTGCTGTCGGTGGTAGTGACCGGTGCAACTTGCTTGGCGCCAATTGGCACAAAGCCAACCTGATTGCTGCCTTGCTGGATACGCAGCATCCCCTTGGGCGAATCGCTGGGCGAGAAGCGGGCTTGCCAGGAGTTGTCTTTAACGATGAGGTTGCTCGACGGCGAGGCCCACGACGACGTCATTTGGTCAAACTTTTGGCTGATTGGATTAGTCGCGTCAGTCGGGTTTTGGTCTGAAACTAAGCTGGTGTCAATCTTCTGCCATGAGCCGTTCTTTTGGTAGTTGATGGGTTGCAGGTAATTTTTTTCGGTGATCGTGCCGTCGGCGTTGCGGATGGCCATGGAGGTGGCGGTACGCTTGCTGACGATTTCGCCTGGTTGAGAATTGGGTAAATCCAGCGGGCTGGGCGTGGCTTGGCCGGCCGAAGGAGGGGTAGTTGTTCGGGCAGCGTTGACGGCACTGCCCCCGGTCACCAGCGGGCCAGCGTAGTTTTGGGCCATCTGAGTTTTAAGGTCAGGACTGTTTTTGTGCGGGGCGGCGGGCGTCACCGGCTGAGCGGCGGCGTAGGCCGAGAGCGGCGGAATAGCGACGTTTGTGATCGTCAAACACAACAAAAACAGCGCTGCAATGCGCTGCCAAGGCGAAGTATTTTTACGAGTTTTGATAAAAGTGTGAGCCGCAGTACGATAGCCGAATAGTTTCCGCATAGTTTATTACCTTTTCATTAAATCTCATGTTTAGGGCTCCATCATACATGGATTTGGGTACAAAAGAAATAGCTTTTTACTAAACACGCATTTCGCATCGCGAAATGCTCCTTGGGGTAAGGGAACCCAGCCTACGGCAGGTTTCCCCTCCGCCCAACTCCCTCCCCTCCATGGAGTTACTATTCCGGTAAGTAAATTCCCGGAATAGTAACGAATTGCGAAATGTGTGCTAAAAAAGCGCTATAAATTCGACTATTCTTTTACTGCCTGCAAAAAAGCATCATAAGCAGTTTTGCGCGTGCCGTCGAAGCGCACCAGGCCGAAGAAATCGCGGCTGACATAGGGGTTGGTGCCGAGGTCTTGGTAATTGTACCAAAACAACGGGCCGGCCCACGTGTAGGAATTATGCAGTTGGATAGTTTGCTCGACAATTTTTGCCTGAAAGTTTTCGCTGACGTAGTGCAGCCCGCCGGTGGCGGCGCCGACTTCGGTCATCCAGATTTTTTTGCTGCTGTCACCGTTGGCTGCGGCGATGTCCTCTACCCTAAGCATTTGCGTCCAGCCGCTCCAATCGGCCGTCACCGATGGCAGGGTCGGGTACGAATATGGGTGGGCGCCGATGGCGTCAAAGTACGGCTCGGCCCCGTCGTTATACAGGGCAGTAACAAAGTCGGGTGGGCTAACGGTGCCGTAGGTTGCGGACGAAGTAAGGCCGCCGGTGATAACAGTAGCATTAGGATTGGCCTGTTTGATTGCCGGATATGCGGCTTTGAGCAGCGCGGTGTAGCCAGCGGCACTGACGCGCGGATACCAAAAACTCGGCGCATTGGGCTCGTTCCAAATTTCCCAAGCTGTTACGCCTTTTTGGGCGTACCGGGCAGCGGCTACAGCGGCAAAAGCGGCGAATGGGGCAGGGTCAGCTGGCGCACATTTGTGGTATTCGCTCGAACGGCAGCCACCGATACTATCCCATGACGGCGCGTAATCTAAAATGGCCAGAGTTTTGAGCCCGCGCTGGTTGATGGCGTCGATAATGCGGTCGTACACCGACCAATCGAACGTGCCGGCAGTCGGCTGCACCACGTACCATTCCATGTCGATGCGCACCCAGCCGGCGCCGGTGGCCTTGATACCGTCGAGCTCGGCGGCTTGGTCGTCTGCGTTTTTCCACACCAGCTCGTCGGCCGAAAAGCCAAAGTTGTTGACGGGCGTGGGCGCGGTAGGTGCCGGCGTCGTCGCTTCGCTATGACCAGTCAAACTTGGCGGCAGCGTCAGCTTATTCACGGCCACTTCCTGCGTGAGCGACCTGCTATCGGCGCGGTGCACCACCGTAATAAAGTTATAGCCAAGCACAACCGCAACCAGAAGCAGCAGCCCCAAATACACAGCGCGCGGTGATGATTTTTTAGCCATTATTTTTATGGTAACACGGTGATTAACTCTATAAAAAATCTGGTAATATAAACGTATGAAACGAGCAATATCTACGAACGAGGCGCCAGGCGCGCCAGCCTTTTTGTCGCAAGCCATCACGAGTAATGGCCTTATCTTTGTCTCGGGACAAGTCCATAATCTGCCAGACAACACGCTGGTTGGCGAAACGGTTGCCGAAAAATTGGCGCAGATTATGAAAAATATCGAGACAATTTTAAAAGCGGCCGATGCCAGCCTGAATGATGTTGTCAAGGTAACGATCTACGTCACCGATATGGCAATGATGCCCGAGATTAATAAAGCCTATCCAGCATATTTTGCCGAACCATTTCCGGCACGCGAAGCGGTATGCGTCGCTGGACTTCCGTTGAATGCAAGTGTTGAGCTCAGTGTAATTGCCGTTAAGGCATAATGGCGCTATGAAAACAGTCTTATTCGTCCCTGGCTTCAAGCAGTCACTGACAGATCGGGATTATCAGAGCGAGATGAGTAAGCTGCTAGCTAAGGCTGGAATTATCAGAGTTCATGTGCCAGACACGATATTACTGGCGAATTTATAATATAGAGAGGTTTAACCCAGATGGACATTGAATACGAAGCTAAGTTTGCCAATATCAATAAGGACGAAATTCGCGCGCGACTCAAAAGAGCTGGCGCAAAGCTTACTCAGCCCGAAACCTTGCAGCGGCGGACGGTATTTTATTTCCCGGCTGGCCATGAGATAGAAGGTGCATGGCTCAGGGTGCGGGACGAGGGTAATAAGGTGACGATGTCAATAAAGACTGCTGGTACAGAGATAGCTGACCAAAAAGAAATTATGCTTGTGATTGACAGCTATGGCCGCGCGGTATCATTTTTGCAATATCTGGGCTGCAAAGAGAGGGGTCAGGCCGAAAGTAAACGGGAATGGTGGGAATTGGACGGTACGGAGGTGACGATTGACGAGTGGCCTTTTCTCGAGCCGTTTGTCGAAATTGAAGGTAAGTCGGAGGCTGCCGTGCGTGAAATTAGCGAGCGGCTTGGTTTCGATTGGGCGCAAGCTGTTTTTGGGTCGACACATCTTTTAAATACCAAAAAGTATGGCATACCCGAAGACGCTCTCAATAATGAAATTCCACATATCACTTTTGCCGGGCCGAACCCATACCAGGCCTGGCTTGACACACACCAGCCAGATAAGCGACAGTAGACCCATGGATAAAAATATCACACCAAAAGTGGGTGTCGGCGTTATCGTGTTCCGTGACATCGACGGCAAACCGCATGTTATGATGCATCAACGCAGAGGCGAACACGCCGAGGGTTACTGGGGTACGGGCGGCGGGCATTTGGAAGTTGGCGAGTCATTGCAGGCTGGGGCGCTGCGGGAACTGCGTGAGGAAGCTGGTGAAGATCTAGCAGTGGGCGATGTGAAACTCATCGGCATCGTGAACTTTACCGAAATGAAGCCGAAGCATTTTGTTGATATCACCTTTTCGTGCGCTTGGGTTTCGGGTGAGCCAACCAACAGCTCCCCCGAGGAGACAACCGATTGGCAGTGGGTGCCGCTGGATAATTTGCCGAAGCCCTTGTTTCCGCCGGTGATCCGCCAGCTCGAGCTGCTGCGCACCGGCCAAGCTATGTCGGATTCGGCCTTTTAGCCAATCTGGCGTACACTAATTAAGTAAACAAGGAGTAGTTATATGGGACGAGTTGTACATTTTGAAATTACCGCCGACGACGTGGAGCGAGCAAAAACATTTTATAAGGTATTTGATTGGAATATCGTTGACGCCGGTATGCCGGGCGGCGAGTACTGGCTGGCCAAGACGGGCGAGGGCATTGGCATTGACGGTGCGATTATGCCGCGCAGCTACAGTGCGCAACCGACCATTAACACCATCAGCGTTGAGAACCTCGACGATATGATCGAAAAAGTTAAGGCTGCTGGCGGCAAGATCGATGGCGAAAAGAACACCATCCCTGAAGTCGGCGACTTTGTATACGCCTGGGACACAGAAGGCAACCGTTTTGGTATGTTGCAGCCGTTGCCGATGCAAGATGGCGACAAAGCCTAAAAATTTGCGAGTAGCATCAAGATAAAGAAGAGGCCACCGACGTGGCCTTTTCTGGTGGGATTCCCTTATCCGCGGGTACTCCTCAGGTGATAATCCGGTTTTTGTGCGTGGTCTCGGATAGCCAGCAAAATGCTGCCAAGTCCAATCCAATAAGACGCAACGCCGACCAAGACGTTAAGAAACGGAATCATCATCAAGAGTTCGATAACCAAAACGCCGAGTAAAATAACAGGGATGGCGTTATTGGTCTTGGGGAGCATCAACCGGCCCAGCCACAAGCCAGCTACTGGCAGGCTAAATGCTGATAGCAACATCCACGAAACAACAACTACAAATGCCAGCGGCAGGCCGATAATGGTGAAGCACAACACTATCGCCAAAATAGGAGCCACAATACTACCCACAATGCCGGCTAGCAGTGCCCAGCCAAAGCGATTATGCGTTCGGTCGCTGGCGGCGCGCAGAGCTCGTGGGCAAACCAACACGAAGACTAGCGCGGCGAATAGACTCATCGCCACAAACAACAACCAGCTGGCGACCATGCCCCAGAACGACCAAATCGGCTGTGATTGTCGGTCGGTTTTAGGTAGTGCCGTGCGGTGCAGCGCGGTGACCTGGGCACCCTGGCCAAGACTGGCGTTTTCGTCGCTGTGGTAATTGACGGTGCCGCCAACAATAGCATGCGGGCCAAATGTTAGATGCTTGTCGGTGCCAGTTATATCGCGCCCAACCCGCCCGTTCAGGGTGACGCTGGTGGCAGCAAAGCCGAGATCGCGCCCGATGTTTTTATTGGCTACCAAATCATTACCGGCAAAAGACAAATCGCCCATTACATTTTGGTTAATGGTCAGGGTTTGTGCCACAACGCTTGCGCTGCGGCCGATGGCGCCATCCAGGTTAAGGGTTTGGCCAATCAAGCGCACGCTGCCATCAACGGTCCCAGTGATGCTCATC
>DATLVY010000098.1:0-4220 GCA_035576845.1 Candidatus Acidiferrum sp.
GTACGGATTAGATTGGCTGGATCCAGCGATTCCTTACTTCCCGCCGATCACAGAACCAGGTGGTGACTTGGCTCCCACTACGATTATGCAATTGCCGCCCGAGGAATATGTCAAGTCGGCAGTGTTGCTGCATCGTGGTGCGCTACTGGGCGAGTCCGGTAGCTTGCATGGCTGGGGTAACTACCTTTTTGATCAGGTGGACTCATCTAGCGATGCGCGCCCGGATTTTAGAGGTGTCGAATATCCCCGTTACTTGCAGCCCTGTATACGTTTTCAGACATTAGCTCGTGAATCCACGGGCGAGTTACATACCTTTGACCCGTTTGCCATTAACGAACGGTGGAACTTGTATCCGCCATTTCCCCGGTGGCATGAGCCCGCTGGGTCGCTCTGGTTGCCGCAGGTTTAAGCCTGCCGGGATACGCTAAGCGCGCGCCATACAACATGGCGCGCGTTTTTCTAACGTAATTTTTACTAAGCTAACCGAGGCTGACGCAGGTAGCTAACAAGTAATTACTAATTAACTTGGCTAGTTGCGGGCCGGTAAAGCGGTGGGGCGTCCGGGTAGGTGTTAGCGCGCCGGGGAAGCAATACTCATGCCGGCGGCGGTCGGTGACGATAGGATTCAATACCACTAGGCCAGCTTCGCGTGCCGGCTTAAGGTCTCTGCAAAGTGCCGACTCGGAAGTGCCGAGGTCGCTGTAAAGCGCGTATGGCGTGACCTCGCCAGTGCAAGCGTGGGGCAAACACCGACGTAAACATGCTGCCGCCTCTGCCGCGTTATCGTAAGCCGCTACCCGAAGCAGCATAAAAACAATGCCCGATATCCGCAGCAAATCGGCAACCTCAGGCTCAATAGCCAGCGATTCGCTAATCAGCTTGAGAGGCAGGGCAAACTCGTACGCGCAGGGTATGAAGCTATATCGGTGTAAGACACCTATCTCAACCATTTCGCGCATAACACGTGTGCCATACTGGTTGATGGCGAGTCGTTTGCCGAACGATTCTGCCTGCTGAACGCCAAGCATACGTGCCACGTAACGATGGTTAACTAAAAACGGCTGTCCCGGTTGTAACCGGGCAGTTTGCCGATCTACGAGTATCTTTTTTAGTACATTTCTGTGAAGTTGCAACCGGCGAAAAAACCGGCTGACATTAAACAACTGCTCTTTTTCGTTACTGGTCAAAGACATGGCCTTGTCCCTTGCTCTGGCCTATCCGTGCCCCGATGTGGTCCCTGTTAATATCACGCAGCAGTGTGTATACTACTGTAGTTAAATTATAAGTTTTTATTTATGTATTGTCTACTAGGTTGTATGGTATAGAGTCGCCCAATACAAAAACCAAAGGCTTGTGACCTTTGGTTTTTAAATTTTGAGTGAGACCCTTCGGGGCTTATGCCCAGCTGAACCGCCGTACGTGCTGCACAACCATCCGTCCAGAAGTTTCCGTCGAAGCGACCGCGAGAATAGTGAATTCTCGCACGTAGTTAAGCTCTTGCATATAAGCGACATCTCCAATGGATACCCATGCCATGAACTCCCTTCTCCTGTCTTCTGTTAACAATCGTACACTTGTACAGTATAGTTTGGGTCCGCCATCTGGCAACTGAATTTCTGCCCCAACCACCTCGTTTGGTAGTTCGCGCACGACCTTTGCGCGCAGAGTATCGCCGGGTTTTTCGGCCATTGTTCTCTCCAATTCGGCATAAAGATTCAAGACTCATTTCTTGTCTCTATTTTTATTATATTATTAAGATGGAATTTGTCAATATATCAACACAAAGACGGCGACTATCCCCTCACCTCATGGAGGATAAGGCCAAATGCAGCCCGAGTCTCTGTTAGAGACTCGGCGCGTAATGTGCTCCATGAGGTGAGGGGATGGTCGCCACAAAGACTTATTGACATATAAGCCCAACTAGTGTATTATAATAACATTACACAATGTAATTGAGGGCACAGCAAAGCTAGTGCCCTTTTATAACAGTCAAGGAGTTATATGTACGGAAAAGGCGGAGCTTCACTAATTTCAAGCGCGACAGTCACCACTGCCGGCATTATTGTATTGCCAAATACTTCGGGTAACATACTCGGCACCATTTTAGCCTATAGCGCAATTGCTATTGGCGGCGCGGTGCTGTTGAGCCAAGTTGCGGTGCGTGTAGTGCGTCATTTTAGCCGCGGCTAAAACTCTTAATAGGAGTCTTATGATCAAAAAACTGCCGCTCAGCCGAGTGCTGAGCTGGGTAACTTGTGCTTTGGCCGTTTGTTTACTGCTGGGCGGAGTAGTTATGTTAACTGCGCCCAAGGTCGAAGCGGCATGGCTGACGTGGACCGGCGGGTTGCAAAACCGGCTGACGTTTCAGGTACCTTTGGGTGGCGATTCAAGCCAGGTTATGCCAGACATGAATCTTAGCACGCCCGTTTGGTTGGCTTTGCCGCGGCTTGGTATGCGAGTAAATTTGTTGCCCGGCGCTTATTATCCGGCCAGCCAAACCTGGCGGCTGGATCCGACGCATGCGTTTTATATGCCGGTGGCTAGCGTCGCGGGTGGCTTGCCGTCAACCCCATTGTTTTATGGACACGAGATTCCAGCGGTCTTTGCGCCACTAAACAATGTCGCCCCTGGTGAGCCGTTGCAAATCGGCACGAGCGATGGCCGCACGCTCAGCTTTCGCTTTGCAAGTGCACACGTTATAACTCCCACCGATGACTCGGTATTGACGGCCAAGCTGCCGAATGCCATTCAGCTGATGACTTGCAACGGCGATTTCTCTCAAAACCGCCGCGTGCTGCAGTTTAATTTTATTGGAGTGCAGTAATGCTGGCTAACCTCATTTACATTGTTATCGCTGCGCTCAGCTTACTTAATTTTGGTCGAATGCTCACCATGCTGCTTGGCTCGGACCTATACGATATTCAGCAAATGTTTAAAAAACGCAGTCAACGCGGCCTGCGCGCCTACCGGCCGCTGATCAGCATTATTATTCCAGCATATAATGAGGAAGTCGGTGTGATCCGTACGGTGGAATCGGCGCTCGCCACGACCTATTCGAAGAAGCAAATTATCGTTGTTAATGATGGTAGCAAAGATCGCACGCTGGCCATGCTGCATGCCTTTCAACGTAAACGTCCGGGCGCAATTACGGTTGTCAGCCAGGCCAATGCCGGCAAAGCGGCGGCCATTAACCGCGCGGTGCGCTACTGGGCCAAGGGCAAGTTGGTGATGGTGGTTGATGCCGATTCGCTGCTGCATCCGCAGGCCGTCAGTAACATGGTTGCCCACTTTCGTGACCGGCGGATTATCGCCGCTGCTTCAAACGTTAAAATTATCCCCAGCCGCAGCATTTTGGGCATTGCCCAACGATTCGAATACCTGATATCGTACCGCATGAAACGGGCGCTGACCATGTTTAATATGGAATACATCGTGGGTGGCGTCGGCTCGACCTTTCGCCGCTCGATGCTGCTTAAGGTTGGCCTGTACGATACCGACACTATGACCGAGGATATCGACCTGACTGTCAAACTCATCCGCCATTACGGCAACAAGCGTTTTCGTGTTCATTATGCTGCTGACGCGCTGACGTACACCGAACATGTGCTGACGTTTAAGTCGCTCATCCGCCAGCGCTACCGCTGGAAATATGGCCGTTTCCAAACCCTGCTTAAAAACCACGCCATGTTTTTTAACCGCTCGGGCAAGTATGACAAACGGCTTACTTGGTACCAGCTCCCCTACGCCTTGTTTGGCGAGGCGGTGCTGCTGCTCGAGCCACTTTTGGTCGGCTATATTTTGTATGTGGTGCTGCGCTATGCCGACCTCACCTCGCTTGTCAGTGTGTATGTGATCGTTACCGCCTTTGTGTTCATCATGCTGCTTGGTGAGGCCACCGAATCACTTAAAACCAAGCTTGGCCTTGCCCTGTCTCTGCCCTTTGTCTACTTTTTAATGTATATTTTAACGGCTGTTGAGCTGGCTGCACTGGTAAAATCCATCAAAGGCGCTCGCCAGCTTTTTGCGCGCAAGCAGCACACTGGCGCTTGGGAGCATGTCGAACGGGCGGGTGGCTCGGTGACGCTATAACAGAGGCGCATCGATGAGATGCGCCCCGACCGCGTCATTGCGGTAGCTACTTTAGATTTTTGCTGCGGATACGCAGCAACAAGTTGTTGTATGGCTCAAGCAGCTCGTCTTCGTCGGGGCAGCAGCCGCTG
>DATLVY010000099.1:0-12677 GCA_035576845.1 Candidatus Acidiferrum sp.
ACAATTACGCGCAGGTTGTTGCCATCCAAAATGGGCAGCAACAGATTGCTGAGGTCAATCGAGCCGGTGCCGTCTTCTAAAAACAGCTCGGCGTTATCCAAAAACAAGATGATATTTTTTGCTTTGATGGCTTCGTAAAACAACTGCTCGACCAAGTTTTCGAGATCGCCCTTGGCGTGAACCTGCGAAATCAGGCTGGCCGGGTCGAGCGACATCACCTGGCAGTAGCTCAGGGATTTGGGAATTTTGTGTTTATCCGGCAGCAAAATCGCCTCGGCCAGCGAATACACCAGCGTCGTTTTGCCGGAGCCAGTTGGGCCGATCAGCGCCACGTTTTGCCGGCCGCCGCCCGATAAAATATTGATCATCTGCCCCACCATATCCTGATGGGTTTCGATATCGCGTTTGGTGATTCCGCCGTGCTCAATGCTGTCGCTGACATTAATGGCAAATTTTTCGAGCAGCGGCACGTAGCCAAACGACCAGTCGCGGCCGATGCCGCCGGTGGATTCGTGCTTTTTATGTTGGGCGATGAGGGTACGGATATGCTCGTACCAGCCGGCGCCCTTGGGCAAATCTTCGCTAGCCAGATGCAGATGGGCGAGATTTTGGTCGATGCCAGGCACGTTTTCGAGCAGCGCCACCAGCAGCAGCACCGAGTCGATCATCGACACCTGAAACTGCGTCGCCAGCTGGTAAGCTCGCTCCCAGATAACCTGGCTGTCTTCGGGCTTGGTGCTGAGGCTATCGGCAAAACTACGGCCAATGCCAAAACGCAGGCGGAAAAAACGTCCGCCGTCCAGATCGTTAACGATTTTGGCAAGCTGCTGCGGGGTGGGGTTGTGGGGCAAACGGCCGAGTAGGTCGCTAGAGATAATATCATCGAGCGTTGCCGGGTGCGGCGCCGGCGGCACATCCCGCAGCTCAACCCGGTACCAAACAATCAGCATCAGCGGCCAGGCGGCAAAACTGGCAATGACTACACCGGCAAAAATATTCAAAAACAACAACATCAGCGCGCCGCCCACCAAGGGCACAAGCAGAAGTACCAGCAGCTGCAGCTGCACGAGCCCGGTTTGCATGCGCACGCCTAGCCGCGCCTTCTGAAAACGCAGCGAATCGTAATGAAAGTTGAGCGGCTGATTGCTCATCGCACCGTCCCCAAAATTAATAAGATAGTGATAATTGGCAGCGCTGGTATCAACGGCCAAAATATAAGCGTGAGCACTCCCCCGATCAGCGACAGTAGCACTGCGAGCAGTCCGACAGCGATAACCGCCAGGCGCACCATTGCGCCAATCAGGCGAGAAATCTGTAAATCTAGCCACGCCCGCATTTTTACATCCAGCGAGCCACGAACCTCGCCAACCGAAATTTGCCGAAACGGTGAAAAAAGCGTTTTAACTAACAAAAGAATCGAAAACGCCTCGAATACGCGCGCGATAAATTCGAGCAACCAGTGCAACAGCCGCGACCATCCGTCGCCGTACCACCATGAGAAAAGGCTGACAATCGGCATATTGGTATTGTAGCATCGAGATCAGGTGTTGGCCATGCGTCGCCGGTATCGGTGCCGTTTGGGGCGACCATCCCCTCAACTCATGGAGATTAGGCGAAATGCAGCCCGAGTCTCTGCTGGAGACTCGGCGCGTCATGTGCTCCATGAGGTGAAGGGGTAGTCGCCCCGTTTTGTATCTTGACCCAAAAATAAACATGGGATGAAGCGCTGCTTCACCCCATATCATTTAGCCGAGCAGCGAGCGCGCCACTAGGCATGCGCCGCCAACCGTCAAATCCGGGTTGCGGATCACATAGAAAGGCATTGATTGCCTCAACTCGCGCTGGACATCGATGCCAGTATGAACCCCGACAAACTGATCACGAAAATTCGGGTGGTTCAGGACCAGCTTCATAAACTTGACCCGCCGCCCAACACTACCGCTCAAAAAACAGGCGGTCGTCTCATGGGCAAGCTGAGCAGCTCGGGCCAACAAACCAAAGTAGAACGCATACGAGGCAATAAAGCCCTCCCCAAAGAAGGACTCAGGGTTCTCCTCGACAAACTTCGTTATCAAAGGTCCAAGCTCGGTCCTGAACCTGTGTGCTCTGATAATATTTTGAGGCCAATATCCTTTATGCGTTTTGATCAGGTCGAGTTGATTAGCAAAACCTCGGCTCCCGCATAATAGGTCTTCAAACGAGTATTCCCCGTTGGTACGCACATGCGCCAGTTCGCTGCAACACCTTAGCCCATTCGGGACTTCAGGGCTACGCGCCAAAAAGCCGATGCCCAGCCCGGTTCCGTTTTCGATCAGCTCGACCTGCCAGAAATCACTGGTTTCGGTGCCCCAGATGAGTTCGAGATCAAGCAGCCTCGGCTCGCGTAACCGCGCCAACGAAGCACCGATGTCATTGCAATGCACAACGGGGAAACCCGCGATTTCAGCCGACCTGGCCGGAGTTAATTGCTGGCCCTTAAGATCTGCCACGTTAGTCAGTTCGGCCAAGCCAGTGCGCGCATCAACTGGGCCGGCAAACGCAAAACAACCGCCGCAAATGGGTGCATTGTTTGCTTGCGAACGCGCCCACTCAACTGCGTCGCGAATTATTTGCTCCATGGATTGGTAGTTGCAGGTTCTCTGGGACCACACGCTCTAGAACCAGCTAGCCTTGTCCATTAGTTCAGCTTCGACGTTTGTACCGCCGATCACTAACCCAAGGTACATGTTTGTCTATCCTTTCACGAGGAAGATTCACGGGCATTCACACATTGAACACCCAACAAGAGAGAAATTATAGTCAAGAAATTCAGATGTGTAAAGAGTCCTGGTAATTGCGGTGAGCTCGGCATTGCCACCGACAAATAACGATCTACGGTTCGAACCGGATCTTCAAGCAAGAACTGCCGACTACCCCAAAAGATAGTCGGCAGTTTTTGGTCGGGGATGCCGGATTCGAACCGACGACCTCAGCGTCCCGAACGCTGCGCGCTACCAAGCTGCGCTAATCCCCGGAAAAGTCAGTGGTGTATATACCCCTAAATTCAGCATGGATTAGTAGAGATCCACTGACAGATTAGATTGTAACAGATTACCAAGCCTCGTGCCAGAGAGCCGCTACTTGCACCAATCCAAACAGCACAGTATAATTTGATTACTGTTGACGACTATCTTGCTTGTCAGGAACTTGAACCGTTTGCTGGACGTCTCGGTTCAAGGGTAAGATAGTCGCAACTTATATCGGGGTGTGGCGCAGTTGGTAGCGCGCCTGGTTTGGGACCAGGAGGTCGTCCGTTCGAGTCGGATCACCCCGACCAGCTCTTATTTTAAACTCAGCGGGCCATCTTCGCTTCGCTCTATTGGCTCTTCATATCTTACCCGAGCAAGGCTGGCACTAGCGCCGCTTTTTAAGGAGCGCATCTAGCTCCGGATAGACACTTTCAAACTCCGCCTTGCTAAGCGTTTCGCCAACAAACTTGGCGTACTGGCACTTTGCTTTGCCTTTTTCTTGCCGGGCGGTTTTGGTTTTGAGCCACTCCTCAAACGAGGCCTCCTGAATGTTGTGGGACTTTTTAAACTTGGCCCACATGCCAGAGGGGTAAGTCGCCTCGATGGTGCCAGTGAAATTAGTGCCCCGTTTGGTCAGCAGAAAATGCTGGCCGAGACCCAGTTTTTGCTGCGCTTGGTGCAAAGCTTTTTGCCGGGCCGTGTCATGCTTGGCGGTGCCGTTGGTTTGGTAATCGCCGCTGTTGTAATCCAGAAACATGGCGTAGCGATCCGACCAGACTTCCGAGAAAAAGAAATACTTTCCCACATCCAGCAAGTTCTGTGAAGCTCGCTCGACATTACCATCGCCCGCCTGAAACGGCACAAAAACCTCAAACTTTCTCAGGCCATCTTGCAGCGCTTTGTTAGTGCGCAGAGCTTCAAGAAAGAGCTTTTTAGTTTGCTCTTCAACCAGAATGACCAGCTCGGGGAAGCCAAGTTCCAGGTCGGTCAGCCCAAGCATTCGGGCAATAACCTGGATACCTTCTTCGGAATCTATACCAGTCGAAGAGTGCACTTTTTTGATACCATCTTTAAATTCAATAAGCGTGCCGTCGTAATCCAGCATGTACACACTGCAGTATTCGGGATGTTCGAGGGCCGATTTGACTATTTCTATATTGTGGGTCGATGTAAATACCTGGGCCTGCAAGTTCTCGGGATGCTTATCCAGCGCTTCTTTCAGCGACGGAACAATCGCCTTGCGCAGCGCCGGGAATATGGTATCGCCCAAGTCATCAATAAGCAGCAAATTGGCCATCGGCTCCTCGCCCATCGATTTGATTGCCCGGATAATCGCGCCCAGGTAACGCGTTCCGCCAGCCAACCGCCCGGCGTTGACCTCCGAACCTTGCTCTTGCAAATACACCGTGCCGCGGAACATATCACGGACAAAAACACGCTGGTCTTGGTTGACTGATTGCAATATTTGCAGGGCATCCTCGAGATCATCGAGCTGCACATGGGCAGTGCCCAGCGCCTGAATGCCAGCCAGCGGACCGGTGGCTGAAAACGGCGCGATGTCCCAGATTACCCGGGCTTCGATGGGGCTTTCTGGCTTGCCTTCTTGCTCGACGGTCCAGATATTCCCGGCGCGCGGAATCAGCTGGCACCGGAATGTTTTTTTGTCGTCGTAGCCAAGCACAAAGGTCGCTTTATTGTCGGCAATCAGTGAGTACAAATCCTGGTAACTGGCATCGTCGAACACCAGCTGGCCGCTGCCCAGCCGGCTCAGCCGCGAAACCAGGGCCAGCGATTCCAAAATGCTGCTTTTGCCCGAACCATTAATGCCGACCAGCACATTAATTTTATTAAGGTTTTTTAGCTCGATTGATTTTTGTTTAAAGTTTTTGAAATTAGTAATTCGAAGAGACTTAATCATACGCATAGCATATCAGGCGGCGGGGTTTTTGGCCACGCTTTTAAGCCGGTGCGCTAAAAAATAATTAGCGCAACCGCCATGCTAGCAATTGTCTTGATAGTTCGGGCAGCTATATATTTACCGAGAGTCCTGCCAAATCAAACTGGTAGCCAGCTCAAAATAAATAGTGTTTTTTCGACAACCTGCTTGTGCTAAAATTGGCGAGTTACCTTTGCTGCACAGCATAGCGCGGCAAGGGCATAAATACCAAAGGTGGGCTCTGTGGTACAAAAATCTACACATCGGCGCTTGCGGCGCTGGTTATTGCGTTATGTGCCGTCCGAAATTTGCGGCACTGTTGGTGCGCTGGGCGTGGCGTCGGTTTTGTATGCCACTACCGGTTCGCTCGGCATTGCAGCGATCGGCGGCTCTGTTGGCGAGACTGCCGGCTATTACAGTGTTGCGTGCTTGCGCGAGGTGCGTTGCCAGACGCGGCGGTGCCGCCAGCATCCGTCTTTGCGCCGGATCTGGCTGATTAGCTATCGTACGATATGCGGCCTGCTGCTAGAATTCGGGCCGGGGGAACTAGTTGATAGTTTGTTTGTCCGCCCGAGCCTGCTATATTTAATGCCACAGCTGTTTAGTCAGCCAGCGTTCGGTTGGCTGAGTGGCAAGCTCCTGGCCGACATCGTTTTTTACGCTTTCGCCGCCATCGGCTACCAGATGCGCCAAAAACTTCTGCCCGAACAACAACAAATTAACGAGTGAACTTTATGCAACCAACAATGTTCGACCCGGCCGTTTTAGAAAAATACACTTATCCAACTCCTTTTCTGCTGATTGATCCGGATGCGATTATGGACAAGTACCGGTCCTTTACGACACTATTGCCGAGGGTGCAACTGCACTATGCCATGAAGTGCAACCCCGACACGCGGATTTTGACCCTGCTGCATAACGCAGGCAGCCAGTTCGAAATTGCCTCGTTGGCCGAACTGGAAAGTTTGCTGGCAATCGGTGTCGAGCCCACCAGCGTATTATTTACGAACCCGGTCAAAATGTGGCAGCATATCCAAGGCGCATACCAGGCCGGCGTGCGCCGTTTTTCGTTCGACAGCAACATGGAGCTAGAGAAAATTGCGACTTATGCGCCTGGTGCAGAGGTGTTTGTGCGCCTTAAGACGGTCGCCGCTGCCAGTGGCGTGCCGAGTGAGGGGAAGTTTGGTGTTGACACTACGCAGGCAGCGGCACTGATGCGGCAAGCACGGTCGCTCGGGCTTGGCACTTACGGCATTTCGTTTCACGTCGGTTCGCAAATGACCGACCCGCAGGCTTGGGAGCAAGCTATTGCCGCCAGTGCCGAGCTGATGAAGATTCTAGATAAAGATCATATTCGTATTAAGTTGCTCGACATGGGCGGCGGCTTTCCGGCCCAGTATACCGAAGCTCTGCCTCCGCTCAGCGCTTTCGCAAGCTGTATTAACCAAGCGCTTAGTAGCCACTTACCGTACGAAGTCCAACTCGCCATCGAGCCTGGCCGCGCGCTGGTCGCCGAGGCCGGCGTTATGGTAGCAACCGTCATCGGCCTGGCCAGCAGAGGCAAAAAAGATTGGCTTCATATTGACGTCGGCGCTTTTAATGGTTTGATGGAAGCATTAGAAAGCCAGAACCAACTTCGTTTTCCGGTTTCCGATAGCAAACAAAGCCCTCGCAAAGCACTATATCATCTGACCGGCCCGAGCTGCGACAGCCAGGATACCATTTTGTACGACGTTGCGCTTTCGGCCGGCCTGAAAGCCGGTGACCGGGTATATATCCATACCTCTGGCGCCTACACAACAGCCTATGCTTCCACCTTTAACGGTTTCGCCGTCCCTACAGTGTACTTTATTTGAAATACAGCAAAGCTTTTATAATAATTTCAGATGTTTGCTACCCCGTAAAAAACGAGGCAGCAACATGTTACGATTCCTTACGGTAGCTATGCTCAATGCCAATCGTCTGCCGTAACAGGTCACGGATAGACGCAATATCTAGGCCAAACAGCTCCCGCAACGCACTAGCCAGCACGGGCAAGTAGTCGAAGCAAACACTGTAGCCATCGTCGTTTTGCTGCAAAATCCCTTGATCGACTAAACGCTTTGTAACCGACTTCAAGTCCACCTCGGATAGCTTGGCTTTTTTCTGGATTGTCTGTTCGCTGGCACTCAGAGCGTTGTTGCAGCAGAGAATCACCTCGAACGCTGACTCCTGGGCAATCGTTTTTAATATACTCCTGTACCGCGTGGTCGGAAACTCCATGGAAAGAACTTCCGTGGCGCGTTCGATGCGGCTCTGCCAGCCGCCAGACTGGCTAAGCCTCAATTCAATCTCCCGATAGAGTAAAAGGCCAAGTTTCTTTTCTCGCTCGGGGATAGGATAGCCTAGTAGGACTTCTTCCTGCACATCTAGGATTGCATCGTAATCAGTATGTGGTCCCCCGAAAAAGATTGGCTCGAACAGGCCGACAAATATTTTAGTAAGCATAAGCGGCGTTATGCGACGAGGTGTTAGCTCATCTTTAACCAAGATACGGCCGCTGCGTAACTTTTTGATGGCCTCAGCTGTTTGATCAGCATTATAACCCGTGCCATCGGCGATTTGTTGAAGTGTACGCGTCGGCTCCACACCCCATATTGCTGACAACACCCCCCTGCACTCCGAGTCGCTGAGCGCCTGTAAAAACGGGAGTCCAAATGATCGCAGCTGAGTATGGTTGAGATACGGACCAAAGTCAATCGACATCCAGTCTCTTTGCAGTAGGTAACTCATGGCATTATCCCTTCAATAACCAGGTAGCAAATCAGGGGGCACAGCAGTTTTAAAACTTCGCACTGCCCTTCCCTGTAAAAAACTTGTCAAACTGCACACTAAGCCGTGCAGTTTCCAGCGTATCATATGCTAGCTAGTCAGTCGAATATTTTGTGTATTAGCTCTATGTGCTTGGCCTGACCTGTTGCTGGATCGATTGCCACTAATGCAGCATTAAACTGATAGGGCGGCCCTTCTGCAATTTCGTTTTTTGTGGTTTGCCCATCGCGCCAACGGGCGATGATAACTTCTTTGGCAACGCCAAGCGACGAACCAAGTGTGCCACACATACCAACGTCGGTAAGGTGAGCCGTGCCGCCAGGCAGCACGATGGCATCGGCAGTCGGCACATGCCAGTGGTCGCCAATAACAGCGCTGGCGCGGCCATCAAGGTAAAAGCCGATTACCCGTTTTTCGCTAGAGAAATCACCGTGGAAGTTAATAATTTTGGCTGCGTAGCGTTTGCCTTTGTGCGCTTCGAGCAGCTCGTCAATCGCCTGCAGCGGGTTGCGGCCAACAAGTTCGGTGTGCGGAAAAACCGCCCCTAGCAGGCTGGCAATCAAAACATCGCCCACTGCGCAGTGCAGCACTTTGGCACCCCAGCTCAGCTCGACGCCGTTCATATTAAGCGGCGCGATGACCGGCTCGTCACTGTCCGCCAGCAGCGGCCATAACGAGCGACGTTGCAAACTATGGTTGCCGCCAGTAAAAAAGTCAATGCCCAGGCGCTGCAGCTCGCGCATATGCCCGGCGCTCATGCCCGCACCATGGGTTACATTTTCGGCTTGGGCAATGATGACATCTGGTTTATATTCGCGTCGGATTTCCGGCAGTATCTTAGCCACCACCTCGCGACCGGGGCGAGCCATAATGTCGCCGATGTATAGAATTTTCATAGTAGCACTTCTTGACATCCGTTTGGATTGTTGCACGTGAGTGTATTTTGCGCGTTAGTCTGAGCACTGAAGCGCAGCGTGCTCAAAGCACGTGAGCATCGGAGCGGAAGACTTCGTGCAAAATACACCGCGTGCGGCGATCCCCTCTTTACTTAGCATACTCCAAGGCGCGGGTCTCGCGAATCACATTCACCTTGATGGTCCCCGGATACTGCATGGTGCTTTCAATTTTGGTGGCAATGTCGCGGGCCAGTTTAATGGCGCTGAGGTCGTCAACCGTTTCAGGCTTCACAATCACCCGGATTTCGCGGCCGGCACTGATGGCATAAGCTTTTTCGATACCCTTAAATCCAAGCGCAACGTTCTCAAGTTCTCGCATACGTTCAACAAAGTTTTCGGCGGAGATGTTGCGGGCGCCTGGGCGGGCAGCGCTCACTGCGTCGACCACGCGAATAACCAGCGCCTCGGCCGTTGTCGGGTCAATATCGTCATGATGCGCTTCAACAGCGTGGGCAATCGCCTCGGACAAACCATATTTACGCGCCAAGTCCGCACTGATGTGATGGTGTTTGCCCTCGATTTTGTGCGTCAGAGCCTTGCCAAGGTCGTGCAGCAGCGCTGCGATCTTGCAGGTTTTGACATCGGCGCCAATTTCTTCGGCGATGAGTGCCGCCATATGGGCCATTTCTACGGAGTGTTTTAACACGTTCTGGCCGTAGCTAGTGCGGAATTTTAACTCGCCGAGATAGCGGACAATCTCTTTCGGGATAAGGCCAACTACACCAACCTCACGCACAGCATCCTCGCCTGCCAGATCAATTTCTTTGTCAATCTGTTTTTGAGCCTTGGCAACAATTTCTTCGATATGCCCGGGGTGGATGCGGCCATCTTTCATCAGCATTTCAAGGGCGACGCGGGCAACCTGGCGGCGCACCGGATCAAAGCTCGAAAGCACAATCATGCCGGGCGTTTCGTCAATCAGTACATCAACACCCGTTTCGCGCTGCAGCGCTTGGATGTTGCGGCCTTCTTTGCCGATAATCCGGCCCTTCATCTCCTCATCGGCCAGCTTAACCGCCGTTACCGTTTTTTCGGCAGTCACTTCAGAAGCCATGCGCTCCATGGCGCTGAGCAAAACCGTTTGGGCACGCTCCTCGGCATCCTTCACGGCATCGGCTTGCAGCTTGCTTACCAAAGTCAGCAAGTCATTTTTAATATCGCGCTCGGTTAGTTCCATCACTTTAGCGGCAGCTGTTTTTTGGTCCAGGCCTGCGATTTTTTCGAGCTTTTCTTGCTGTTTGGTGCGAATGTCGGCTAGCTCCTTGCGCAGGTTTTCGGCCTCAGATTCTTCTTTGCGCAGCTTTTCGGCACGCTTATCGAGATCGTCCAACTTGCGATCGAGGTTAGCCTCGCGCTCGGCCATGCGGCTTTCGGTGGCGGCGATTTCCTTGCGACGGCGCTGCTCCTCTTTGCCTGCTTCGTCGGTTATTTCGAGAGCCTTATTTTTAGCCTCGAGCAACACATCCTGAGCCTTACTTTTGGCCTCTTTGACAAGCTGATCAGCTTTGTCGGCACTCGCCCTCCCCTTACTTTTAGCGAGGGTTGTTGTACTAAATACACCGGCACCAGCACCAGCCAGCACGGCAATAATTGCAATAGCTATTTCCATAGCTTCTTCCTTTCATCTGGGATACTGCCAGAAGGCAGCCTGATTCGAACACTCCAAAAAGCAGTCGTTTAGGGTCGGCAGTATCAAACACTTAAATTTTATCAAAAATTGAGAACGGTCAGTCGGCTTTGTTTTTAAGAAAACCATCTTCATTGTACCTGCAACAACATGCCTTCGTCAAATGAGATTTTGGCGGTTATCCCTTCGCGCCATGCAGCATCAGGTGGAGTACAACCCGGGGGCTCTGTAAGGGCCCGGCATGTAACGTGCGGAGCAGCGCGCGAAGGGATAATTGCCAGATTTTTTGGGCTGCAGTTATTGCTACCGGGTAGGCTGAGTAATGTGGGGCAGTGCGCCATAAACCGGCAACACAAGCCGTTCGTTCTTGCCGTTTTTCAATTGCTCGATACCTTGCGCTTGCCAGTTACTGCCCTCAGCACCAACAATTTTGATTCCCAAGCTATAGGCTAAGGTGTTGGCGACCGTAATCCCAATGCGCAACCCCGTAAACGATCCCGGACCCCTAAAAACAACCAGCCCATCGAGCCCTCGAAACGTCGTGCCTTGTTCTGCCAGTTGCGAATGGATCTTCGCCAACAACGTTGTGGAAAGCTCACGGTGCGCCTCCCAGGTCTTATAACTAAGCCTGGCGCCATCTTTGGTAAAAATACCGATCTCGGCCTCGGGCTTGTCGGTGCGGATTGTTAAGATCAAACCAGATGCCATTCGGTTTTGTAGTTTAGGATTGTTTGCCGAATATGGTTGTACTCTTTGGGCAAATCGAAGGTTAATCGACGTGTTTCGTCATTAATGCTCGCAATACTCAGCGTTGCCCGGATTGCCGGCAGCACATTATGGACTAACTCTCCCCACTCCACAGCCACAATAGCGCCTTGCTGGGCAAGCGATTCGGCGAGCTCGGCAGCCACAACGCCAGCCTCTTCTAGCCGGTAAAAGTCAAAATGGTGCAGCTCCAAGCCATCGCGGCCCTGGTAAAGCCGGCTAATGGTATATGTTGGACTTTGCACAACATCTCCAACCCCAAGTCCTCTGGCTAGGCCCTTCACAAAGGTGGTTTTTCCACCACCAACGTCACTGATAAATTCAAAAACCTCTCCGCCCTGCATGGCCCGGCCAATCGCCTCGCCAAGCGCCTGCGTTTCAATTAAGGATTGGGTTGTAACACTTTGCACCATACTATTTTACCAAGTTCTGAGCATAAAGTCAGGCCTCTGGTTGGCGACGATGCTTGAAGAGTTTATCGCGCACGCGATTAGCGAGCATGGAAATATCAGCGCGGTATTCGTATATAGCGTAACCGCCGACCAGCGCGATAGCGCCGCCAATAAACCAGTAGTTGGTTGGGGAGGTTGCTTGAGCAATCTGGCCACTTGGAGGAATTGGGCTAGCTACAGCGGTCGTGTTTTTTGTCGTTGTACTTTTTGGTTTCGTAACCGCAGCTGTTGCTTTTTTAGTCACGGTTGTTTTGGTGGACTTTGCCGCCGTGGTTTTAGTCGTTGTTGTGGTTTTTACACTAGAGGCTACCATAACCAGATTGTTCGGAGCGCCTGGCGTCGGGCCCGACGTCCATTGCCAAGCTCCGTCGGTATCCACCATCCAACCTTGGCCGGTTTTAGCCGTACCATACGACGAAACCTGGTCGACCACCATGCCGCTTGGGTCAAGCAATCGTACCTCGGTGCCGCTGTTGCTTAGTGTTAGCTTGGTCTGCGCAGCGTACAGGGCCACATACGAATCGGGGTTCAATACAAGTTCTGGGATCGTAAATTTATAGCGCCAGTTGGTGCCGCTTTGTAGTGTGTAACCTGCCAGATCGACCGAATTATTGTTGGGATTATAAAGCTCAACATACTCGTCGTTGGCGTCAGTTGCCGGGCTGGCTGGGTCGGGTAATAGTTCTGTGATTAAAACCTTGGGGTAGCTAACGGTCGGCGCGGCACCTTGGCCCGGGGCTGGGTCAGTCGAGGTTATACCGACCTGGGTGGCCTGAGGCAGGGCGAAATCTTTAGCATTATCGTTGCTGTCGATAAAATCACCGGTGTCCGTATCGGCAAGGCGAACAATAGTATGGCCAGTTTGCGGCATGGGCGCTGGACCCGAGCCTTCAAATGCCGCCGCACTGCCGTAGCCAACCATATCTTGTATCTGTCCGTCGGCATCAACCAGCTGGACCTGGCCACCGTCGGCCGCCAAAAACTGCGGCATATCGTAATTCTTGCCAGTCGTATCGTAGCTTGCAAGCATAACTTCGCTTTTTGACGATACGAGCAACTGGCAATTGGGCTGGCTGGCCATGCAAGTAAATGCATGATTAGTCCAGCCGTCAGCGCCAGTTT
>DATLVY010000100.1:0-4561 GCA_035576845.1 Candidatus Acidiferrum sp.
CGGCGCAGAGCACATCACCATTCACATCGCTGGTCACGTTAACCGTTTGACCGATAGCGTACAATGTGCCGTCAACCGGCTGAGCCACCGACACGTCGCTGCCAGCCTGAAAACTGTGGGCGTAAGCCAATTGCCCAAAAAATAATAAGCACGCGCCCAGCATTCCCAGGCCCGCGAGCACCAACTTTGTATGTTTCATTATAAAATCCTCCACCATCTATTATACAGCTGCTGACAAGTGATGCGGATTACAAACCTTTTTGCAGCTAGGGGTATAATATAAGAAGGAGGATGTATGACTCACGAAGACACAACCCAAACTAAAACGATTTATCGGCAAAAGAATATTATCAAAAACGCTGGCGGCTGGCACGGCGGCTGGTTTCTTGGTTTTTGCGGCGCGCTGGTGTATTTTTTGCAGCAAACCTCAACTTTTTGGGGCGGTGTGTTGGCGCTTTTAAAGGCCGTGGTATGGCCGGCGTTTGTAGCCTATGGGTTACTGCGGTTCCTAAAAATGTAGGAGGAGAATGAAAATATGTCAGAACGCACAGAAGAGTTTAAGGTTAACGGCGAGCAGCTGCTCGGCAAAGTTAAGCAGCTGATTGCCGAAGGCAATGTCCGGCGCATTATTATTAAAGATAAAGATGGCAAAAGTTTAGTCGAGCTGCCGCTAACCCTGGGCGTAGTAGGCGCCGTGCTGGCGCCACCATTGGCAGCGGTTGGGGCACTCGCCGCGCTGGTTACGGAGTGCTCAATTACGGTTGAGCGAGATGTGAAACAGTGATACAAAAGGTAACCACCAGCCTGACCGGCGATGGCTACTGGACGGTTGAGGGCTTACCGGCGTATGTTCGTCTGCGGATCGCCGGAATGCAGCAGGGCAGCCATAACTTTTTTGTTAACGACCAAGAGGCCAACAAACGAGTAGCTTCCTGGGGTGGTGGCAAAGCGTTAGATGATCTGTTATTGCCAGACGAAAAAGCCCCAGGAATCAGGGTGATTAAAAAAGCTGACAAGGGTATGCTAACAGGCGTTAGCGGCTTAATCACGCACGATACCGGCAAGCCGCTGATTATGCGCTCTGGTGATGCGCCGCTAGTGTTTGCCTACGCACCCGGCCTGGTGGCGCTGGCGCACATGACGACACAGGATGTGCTGAGCGGCATGCCGCGGCGATTTGTCGAGCAGATTGCCAAAGAAGCCTCACTCGCCGATGTTAACTTTATCGTCGGCCCCGGTATCCAAGCGTGCCATTATCCGTATAAATGGACGGTTATGTTCAAACTTCCCGGCTCGGTTCAGTTTAAGGGTGGTAAGGTCTTGCTGGATGTTCCCGGTGCCATTTGCCGGCAGCTAAAACGGGCGGGTGTGCGCGACGCGCAAATCACTTATATTGATGAATGCATGTACCATAGCGGCAAATATTTTTCCCAGCGCCGCCGCAACGCTGAAGGCGATACGAAAATTCAGGGCAACGGTGGGCTAATCGAGCTTTTGGAGCGACATTAAACTAACGCAACCAATGCTTTCTGGCAGTAGTTTTATAAATTAATTTCGGCCAACTGCTCGTAAACAGCGCCATTATTGTCGGCCTTAAAGACACAAACCTTATGGCACTGGAAATTAAGCTGGGCTGGCGCAAAGCCCGGAAATATCTCGGGTACTTGATCTTCTTTGTAACGGGTTAAGGTAATGTGTGGCCGGTATAAACCATAAGCCAAATCGTAGCCAGTGGTTTCGGCATTGTGCCGCTGCTCGTCGGTGTAGGGCGTAAAATAACCTTCTTCAAATGGCAGTCCGGGGCTGGATCGAAGTGGTTTGAGCGTGTCAATTAACGTGGAATGTAAATTCATGAACTCACCTGACTTGCGGTAGGATGCTTCGAGATACCGTCCTGCGGTCATAAAATAGCCAGTATGTGTGCATAAAAATGGCTGAGAGCCTACCAAAGCTTGCTGAGCTGCAGCGACAACTTTTGGTATGTTGTCATCTGTAAATCGTGCCATAAACACGGTCATATGGGCAAACTTACTGACGCCGTCGAGTACAAAAGCGGTGCCCGGGGATTCGAGGCTCTGACTCAACCCAACGCATTGTTTACCGACCTCATCTGATGGGATAATGCAAATGTTAATAATAGTTGAATCTTTTGGTGGAGCTGGTGTCATAGAGGCATTATAGCCTAAACTTACCTAGACGTCAGTGCTGAAACTGTTATGCTTAAAAGTATGAGCATGGGCATATAATGCGGTTGACGCCCCGCGATAAAAAAGACATTTTTCATTTGGCTATTATCAGCCTAATGGTGTTAATCATGCTAGTTGCCGGTTTGGTTGCGGTTGGTTTAGGCCAGACTACAGCTGCGCAGGTGCGCACCCAACTGAGTGAGCGCAGCCGCAGCATTGCAGATGCGCTGGGGCCGGAGAAAGTGATGCTGCTGCAAGGCGCGCCAAGTGACGCAGATACTCTCGCTTACCAAAATCTGAAAGTACAATTGGCCGAAATCAAAACCGCCAACCCCGATGCGCGCAGCATTTATTTGATGGGCCGGCATGGCGGACGGCTGTTCTTTTTTGTGGATTCCGAACCGACCTCTAGCTCGCAGTACTCCCCCGCCGGCGATTGGTACGATGATGGCACGCAGGCCGACCATGATATTTTCGATAATGGCGGGGCCTTTGTCGAGGGCCTGACAAAAGATAGCTATGGCACCTTTATTTCGGGCCTGGCGCCCATTTACAAGCCGGGTACTCATGCTGTACTCGCAGTGCTGGGTATTGATATCGATGCCAGTACCTATCAGCGCGATATCGTGTATGCAATCTCTGGCCCGCTGGTTGTTGGCCTGGCGCTCGTGCTAATTTTGGCGATTTTTGAGCTGAGCCGGCGGCGCGACGCCCATATGTTGGCGCTGCGTTCGGAACTGGTGTCGGTCGCCTCGCACGAACTCAGTAACCCCATAACCGGCATCCGCTGGGCGGCGAGCATCTTGCAAAAACTGGTTAGTGATCAGCAAGCGGCAGAGAAAATGGTCATCAACATCAGCAATAGCGCAGCCCTGCTGCAAGAAAGCACCAACGATATTTTGGAACTGTCGCACGCCATGAACCACCGGTCGCTAAATATTACCTCTGTAAATATGGCCGAATTGATGCAAGAAATCGTGCAAGTCCAAACGCTTGGTGCCCAAGAAAAAGATGTGACTATTAACTTTGATAAATCGTGGCCTGCAGAATTGATGATCGACTGCGACGAGGCCCAAATGAAGCGCGTGCTGCACAATGTGCTGAGCAACGCCATCAAATATACCGAGCGGCGCACCGCAGTGACCATTGCTTATAAAGACGTCGGCAAATTTCACCAGCTGCTCGTCAGCGACCAAGGCATTGGTATCCCCGCCGACGAACAGGGCAAAGTTTTTCGCGGTTTTTACCGTGCCAGCAATGCGGTGGCTAAAAATATCCCGGGGACGGGGCTCGGGCTTTATCTGGTAAAAACCGTACTTGAACGCCATGGCGGGTCGGTTACTTTTACCTCCGAGGAAGGCAAAGGCACAACCTTTGTGCTAAATATACCAAAGCGTCGATAAGTTTGAATGACGTAACAATTGCCCAGTCTCTGCTAAGAAACTGGGCAATCTATGAGGATTAGGTCCTGAATTTAGCGGCCAATTCGACGATCTCTATTGATTTGCCGTACCAGCCATCTTCGCTTTGGTAGTACATACGCAGCTTGGCAACCATTTGATTGTATTTGCCACCGATTATCTGCGAGAGCTCCTCGTTCTGCTGGCTAGTCTGGCCACCGCAGCCAACCGAAGTGCCACTGACCCACGCTCCCCCAGCCTGCGGGAGGATGCCATCCGGCAAGCAGTGAGGGCGAGCCCGCACCAGTATGCTGCTGTTAAGGCAAAAAGTTCGGCACGGAAATGCCACGCCCATAGCATTTTCAACCAACTGCCTGGTCGCCGTGTTTCCGTCACTAATAGCCACGAGAGCTAGAACGGCGTTAGGGTTAAGTATATGCAGCCCTCGCGCTGGGTTCATTATGCAGATCCCCAGATTTGGATGTTTGTACTTTCCGATTCGAACGCCATCCTCGAGTATAGTCGCGATATCGTCCACTAGCGAAGAAAAGGCGTCCTCGAAAAGTCTTTCGGGGATTGATGTGGGGTAGGGGAATTGTCTGATCTCAAGCTGTTTTTCTAAAGCCACCAAGCACCTCCTAGTGCGCTTCAAAGAGCTCGCGGAGTCCGCCGCGACGGGCAGCCTCATCATCGAGGCAACCTCTTGAACTATACAGTGCTAGAGCCATCAGTTCAACCGCCGAACGTTGACGACAAAACGGTTAGGCGTACCATTAGTAATATGAACAAAACTATTCTCGATTATTTATCAACCAACCGGGTCTGTGCGCTGGCCATTTTATTGCCGGATGGCTCGCCGCATGCGGCGGCGGTGCACTATTCGCATCAGGCTGAACCACTGGAGTTGTATGTTTCAACTCGAGGCGCCAGCCGTAAGTGCCAGGCTTTGCAAAACGGCGGTACGGCCAAAGCCTC
>DATLVY010000101.1:0-2183 GCA_035576845.1 Candidatus Acidiferrum sp.
CCTTTTTAAGAATAGCGAGCTCGTGCACCGACAGCCTTGGATAGGGGTTTGACATTAACTTTCTCCTTGTTCACAAACCATCAGACAGTGGTGCCTGATTTCAAACAAACAACTAACCACGTTTGCAACGCTGGTCTGCAATGGATTTTAACATCTTTGTAGCGATTATTTATGATTTCTGGCGGCGCACAGTCATGCGCTTCATAATTTTTAGCAGGCGTAACGTAAAGCCAAACTCATTGCCAAAGCCGTCAGCCGCAACAAGCAGCAGCCCAACACCAATCAAAGCCGCCAAAACCATCAGCCAGGCTGCCGGATCTACAGGGGCGGCAGTGTCTTGCTCGCCAGCTAAAAACTTAGAGCCAGCATCGCCAAGTACCAAATTAGCGGCGGCCGGCTGTTGACCAGCCTGGCCAGCGGGTTGCAATGGAGTGGGATTTGAAGACGCCGCCGGCGCTTGCACCTGGGCACCTTGCGTGGACTGCAAATACAAGCCGCAGGCAAGCTCCCCGCAGCTCTGCAACGGCGCTGTTTGCGCCATCGCCGGCTGGCAGCCCAGCAAACATAGCGCCACAATCAACCCGCTCCCCAGCCACTTTTTCATAAGCGCTATTATACACGCCGCGCCCAAGAAGCGTATACTAAAGGTGTAATTAGGAGAATACATGTTTACATTACCCAAGCTTGCATACGCATATGATGCTCTCAGCCCGCACATCAGCAAACAAATTATGGAGCTGCACCACGACAAGCACCATCAAACGTATGTCGATAAGCTCAATGCCGCTCTCGAGCAGGCGCCCGAGCTGCAAGGCAAAACCATTGAAGAGCTGCTCGGCAACCTCGACGCCGTACCCGAGGCCATCCGCACCGCCGTGCGTAACCATGGCGGTGGCCACTTCAACCACAGCCTTTTTTGGCAGATGATGTCGCCAGACGGCGGCGGCGAGCCGGGCGGCAAACTCGGCGAAGGGCTGGCGGCCAAGTACGGCAGCTTCCAAAAATTCACTGATGAGTTCAGCGCCAAGGCTGCCGGTGTTTTTGGCAGCGGCTGGGTATGGCTAATGCCCGACTTTACGATCACCACCACTCCGAATCAAGACACGCCCATCAGCACCGGTGCGCCTGCCCCGTTGCTCGGCCTCGACGTGTGGGAGCATGCTTATTATCTCGACTATACCTTTAAACGCGCCGATTATATTGCAGCCTGGTGGAATGTGGTTAACTGGCCTGATATTGCAACAAACCTTTAGGCTTGGCTTGATGGTATAATACATTCGTTGTGTCTTGTGCAAAACAGGCATAGCCCAAACCCAAACTGGGCTTTCATCCCCCGCTCTCTCGACCGGTTTGTGTCCCCCGAAATGCAAGAGCAACAGCCGCATGGTATGCCTCCATGCGGCTCTTAATCTATTTGGCTGTGTGGCAGTAAAACTTGCCAGCCAGTCAACGTAAATGCTATCATTGCTATGCCCTTACAGACCGTACCTTTTATCTGAGAAAGTGAGGGGCTTTATGCCCAATCCAGTTCGTCCATACCCGGACGCACTCCAGGACCCGGAGTATGTTGGTTTTTTGAATGAACACATCCCAGGCCGTTTTGTTCGTGACGGCAGCGGGCTGCTGAAGTTGCCCCAGCCCCTTGACGGCAGCGAGCGGACGGGCTACATCGAGTTCTGCGCGCCGTACATTACCGCCGACAAGGATGAGATCGCTCGCATGCAAGACGCCCAAGGCGCCGATGCTAAGCTGCCATGGCAAATCATGTATAGCCTGCTGGCACTTCTGGTTTTTGCCGTGAGTATCTCGACCGGCTTGTCAGCAGCCTTTAACACCCATCAAGCGGTGGGGTTAGCGGTGGTGTCGCTTATTGGCAGCGTCGCCTTGCTCATCAGCTTGACTTTCTTCCCGGCTGCCGAGGCAGCTTGCGCCGATCATCGCGAGAAAATCTGGCGCGACCGCTTGCGGCTGGTGCGCAGAGAAACATTTCTACCGTCACAATTCCACCAGGAAATCATAAACCTGTACGAAACCTGGTGCCGCTACAAGGAAAAGTATCCTGAAGAAGTCGAGGTAGACTTTAAAAAGCACGACCTGAGCCACATGTTTGTCCGCGCCAACGTCGTCGCGGGGGTCGGCGCAGCTGTTTTGCTGGGCCTTGGCACCGCATTGCTCATTCTTGG
>DATLVY010000102.1:0-6201 GCA_035576845.1 Candidatus Acidiferrum sp.
ATATCGTACTTTTGGCGGTTGCCTGCGCTGCCAGTTATCTGTTGGCGCGGCATAATCTGCGCCCGCTCGAGCAGGCCATGGAGGCTCAAAGCCGTTTTACGGCCGATGCCTCGCACGAGCTGCGAACGCCGCTCACGACCATGCGCACCGAAATCGAAGTGGCCTTGCGCAATCCGGCGCTGGGTAAAGCCGAGATGCGCGATTTGCTCCACAGTAATCTTGAAGAAGTGGCCAAACTAAAAGCGTTATCCGAAGGATTGCTGCGGCTTGCCCAGGCCGATGGTGCTGCGGTCCAGATGGCGAGGGTGTCGCTGGCCGCTGTTGTTAAAAACGCCAGCAAGCAACTTGCGGCTACGGCCGGAGCCAAACATATCACTATTGCTGAAAACATCAAAGATGTGACAGTTACCGGTGACCAACAGAGTTTGAGCGAGTTGCTGGTCATTCTCCTCGACAATGCTATAAAATACAGTCCCGAGCAGACGACGGTAACGATCACCACCCTAACGCAAAACAAGCAGGCCTTGTGTACCGTTGCCGACCAAGGCCGAGGTATTAAAGCGGCCGACCTGCCGCACATCTTCGACCGTTTTTACCGGACGGATGCTTCGCGTTCAAAATTATCTCCTGGCGGCTATGGTCTTGGGCTGCCGATTGCCCGAAAAATTATTGAAGCGCACCGCGGTTCCATTGAAGTTAAAAGCGCTCCAGGCAAGGGCTCGACCTTTACGATTAAACTGCCCCTGCAATAAAATAAATCCATTGCTACAACCTATCGTGGTAATACATGCTAAAACATAGTACTCATGCTTTCAATCTGTTGCGAAACGTGATATAAAACTAGACAGTTAGCATTACGGATTTATGACTATACATTTTGACCGATCTAGGTTTGTGCTTTTGCTGCTTTTTGTATTGTTGACAATCGGCAGTAGTATATGGTGTGTTAATTATTTTTTTAACAACAAGCTCGGTGGTGCTATTGCTGCAGCCACAAGCCGACAAGCCGAGCCGCTGAGCGAGTTGTATTTTACCGATTATAATGCTTTGCCAAAACGCATTACGGCTGGCAAACAATATCAAGCGTCGTTCACCGTCGCTAATCACGAAGGCCGGGCTAGGAGCTACCTCTACCGCGAGGTACTTGTCGAAAACGGTAAACCGCGTAGTTTTCCGCCGGTCAGCTTTCAGCTAGCCAACGGTGCCAGCGCGCCCCAGCTATTTTATTTCAATGCTCTCAAACCAGGCGACAGTGTTGAGGTTATTATTACAATCAATGCCAACCAATCTATTCATTACAAGGCCCAATCATGAAAAAAATCACCGTAGTTATTCCCTGTTACAACGAAGCTGACGGTATCGGGGCAGTCATTGGCGGTTTTGATAAAGACAGATTGGCGGAACTCGGCTACCAACTGGAAATCTTGGTTATTGATAATAATTCCAAAGACCACACGGCGGACATTGCCAGGAGCATGGGCGCCCGGGTTATCTTTGAGCCCAAACCCGGCAAGGGCAACGCGGTTATTACGGCGTTCTACAACATTAGCGAGGATACTGATTACATCGTCATGCTCGACGGCGATAATACTTATAAACCTGCAGAGCTTTTGCGTCTGATTGAGCCGCTGGAAAGCAACTTTAGCGACGTGGTGATTGGCTCGCGCTTGTACGGCAATATTAGCAAGCAAGCTATGAGCCGGCTGCATTGGTTTGGCAACTCGGCATTTTCGATTCTGGTGCAGCTGCTGTACCGGGTGAAAGTCACTGACACCTTTACCGGTTACTTTGCTTGGCGCCGTGAGGTGCTGGTGAAGCTCCGGCCGCATCTGGTCTCGCGCGGTTTTACGCTCGAGATGGAAATGGTGACCAAAATGGCGCGCATGGGCTATGATATTTGCTCCGTGCCCATCACGTATGCGCCCGATGCCGGCGAATCCAGCCTGCGCACTTTTTACGACGGGTCGCGCATCTTGCTGGTCTTACTGCGCCAATTACGCTGGAGCCCTAAAATCAATAAAATAGCCTTCGTTGCCGACGCCATTTACCCCTACAACATGGGCGGCAAAGAAAAGCGGCTGTACGAAATCAGCAAACGCCTGGTAAAAGATGGCCGCGAAGTGCATATCTACACCATGAAATGGTGGGACGGGCCGAAAGTTATCCAGCAGGACGGCGTATATTTGCATGGTATCGCCCGGCTGCGCCCGTTATACAAAGAAGACCGGCGCTCGATTGGCGAGGCGATTATCTTTAGCCTGAACTGCCTTAAACTAATTCGCGAACCCTTTGATGTCATTGATGTCGACAGCATGCCGTTCTTCCCGATTTTTACCGTGCGGCTGGTGGCCTGGCTAAAGGGCAAAAAGCTGCATGCGACCTGGCACGAAGTCTGGGGCGCCGCGTATTGGCAAAGCTATTTGGGCCGTGGCGGCCGTTTGGCTGCGCTTATTGAGTCGGTGGCGATGCGGCTGCCCGATGTGATTATCTCTAATTCCGACCATACCACCAAGCTGCTGCGCCGAGCGGGGCTCAAGCAAACCATAATCACCGTACCGCTGGGGGTGGATGCCGACAATATTTACACCATACCGCCAAGCATTGTGACGAGCGACGTTATCTTTATTGGCCGTCTGCTGAGCCATAAAAATGCCGATAAATTGGTAGAAGCCGTGTCGCTTGTCCGCCAGGATTACCCACACATCCGGTGCCTAATTGTCGGCGAAGGCCCGGAGCGCAAGGCAATCGAAAACATTGTCGCGCAGCTCGGGCTGGAGGCCAATGTGCAGCTGATGAACTTTATCGAAGATCACAACGAGCTGTACGGCTTGATGAAATCTTCTAAAATGCTGGTGCTGCCCTCAGAGCGCGAAGGTTTTGGCATTGTGGTTATCGAGGCCAACTTCTGCGGCTTGCCGGTGATTACCACCAGCCACCAGCACAACGCGGCGCGCGATTTGATTATCGAAGGCCAGAACGGTTTGCTGGTTGAGTTAGATCCCCAGCGGCTGGCCGATGCCATCAAGACGATGCTCACCAATCAAAACATGCAGCCTGCCAAAGCGCTGCAGTCGAAAGGGGACTTTACCTGGCAGGGTGCGGCCGACAAGATCGACAAGATACTTGGCAGCGAGGCTAAGGCATGAGCGTGGTCTGCGTCACAACTAGCTGGGACGACGGCCACATCTGCGACTTGCGCCTGGCGGCTTTGCTAAAAAAGTATGGCGCTAAAGGGACTTTTTATATCGCGCCGCGCAACCGCGAGCAAAAGCCAGCGGATCTGCTCAGTTCTGCTCAAATTGCCGCGCTCGCCACAGATTTTGAAATTGGTGCCCATACTCTGACCCACCCATTTTTAACCCAGGTGACCGACGAAGTTGCCCAGCAGGAAATCAGCGGTTCGAAACAGTACCTCGAAGAACTGCTGCAAAAACCGGTAACTAGCTTTTGTTACCCGGGTGGTTTTTACACCGACCAGCACGTGGCTTTTGTTCGCCAGGCGGGCTTTACCTTTGCGCGGACGGTCAAGCGGTTTGCGCTGGGCTTTGGCCAGGAACTGCTCGCTTCACCGACTACGTTCCATGCCTACCGACATTGGTCCGATGCCTGGCAAATCGCCAAAATCAGTCATTTTAATCCGTGGCGCTACGTGGTTTATCAACTGCAGTGGGATAAACTGGCAATCGCCTTGTTTGAGCGTGCCAAAGCTCGTAACGGTCTATTTCATTTGTGGGGGCACAGCTGGGAAATTGATAAAAACCATGATTGGCAGCGCCTCGAAAACGTGTTGGCTTACATCGCCAAGCAGCCGGACGTGCATTACTTAACAAACGGGGACATTGCACATGCTGCGCGCATCTAAAAAGCTCCTGGTATTCGCGCCGTACGCCTTGCCGCGAGTCGGCGGCTTGGAAATGTACGTTGCCCACATGACCAAACAGCTGGTAGCCCGGCACGGCTGGCACATCGCGGTGGTTACCACCAGCGAGGATGGGCAATTCCGCGTTGAACACCGTGACGGCATCAAAATATATCGCCTGCCCTACCGGCTGACGATTTCTAACACGCCGTTAGCCATTAGCTGGCTGTGGCGTGTTCGCCGCATCATTAAAAAAGAGCGGCCAGATATTATTAATATCCACACGCCAGTGCCCGGTTTGGGTGATATTGCAGCGCTGATGGCTGGCCGCATCCCTGTTGTGGCGACATACCATACGGGCACCATGAAAAAGCAGCACAGCTGGTTCAACGCCTTGATTGCGATATACGAAAAAGCGCTGCTGCCGATGACGCTGGCCCGAGTGCGCCATCTCATCTGCGCATCCGACTTCGTGCGCAATAGTTTCCTGCCCGTCTATCGGTACAAGAGTTCAACCATTAACCCCGGAGTTGACACCAAGGCTTTTGTCCCGGCAGCAACGTTGCCGAAGACGCAGCGCATTATCTTTGTTGGCAGCATCAATAAATCCGATTCTCACAAGGGGTTGCAGTATCTGCTGCCCGCGGTTGCCAGGTTGCGGGCCGACGGTTTGAAGGTCAGCCTGTCGGTGGTTGGCAGCGGCGATGGCCAGGCCGATTACGAGGCGCAGGCTCGGCAGCTTGGCATCGACGCCTATACAACCTTCCACGGCCGCTTGCTCGGTAAGGAGTTGGTCGAGGCTTACCAATCTGCCACCGTCCTCGCGCTGCCGTCATCCAACGATAGCTTTGGCATGGTGCTAGCCGAAGCCATGGCGGTTGGCTTGCCGGTTGTCTCGACAACCGTTGGCGGTATCCCGGATGTTGTGTCGGATGGGGTCGATGGTTTTTTGGTGCCGCCTCACAATATTGAAGCGCTGTATAAAGCGCTTAAAACGGTTGTGTCAAACAAAGCGCTCGCCAAAATTATGGGCGACGCTGGCTTGCAGAAAGCCCGCCGTACCCTCGACTGGTCGGTGCAAGTTAAAAAGACCGACATGCTGCTCGGCAAACTCATCCGCGACCAGCCCGTTGAGCAAAAAATGAAAGTCGCCGTTGTAATGGCCTATTACCATCCCAGAATCGGCGGTGCTGAACGCTACGGGCAGGCTATTGCGAACGGTGTTAAAAATGGCAAAGATTTTTTGCCGTTTGTGATTACGACCAACCACTTGGCCAAAAAGTTTGCGGTGGAGATTATCAACGGCATTACGATTTATCGCCTGCCCAGCTGGTTTACGATTTCTAACACGCCGATTAATCCGCTGTGGTATTTTACGATTAAAAAGATCTTGCGGCGCGAGCAAGCCCAGCTGGTTCATGCCCATGCGCCGGTGCCGTTTATGGCCGATATGGCAGTTGCGGCGGCCGGTAAATTACCAACCATTCTCACCTACCATTCGGGCAGTATGCAAAAAGGCCGCCGGGTTGTCGATGTGCTGATACGGCTGTACGAGAATATTTTTCTAAAACATTTGTTTGCCAAAGTGACCAGGATTGTGGCTGTCTCGCCCGGCGTGGTCGATACGTTACTCGGCAATTTTCGCTATAAAACGCAAACTATCACTCCGGCGGTTGACTTGGATATGTTCACGCCATCGCCGATTGACTCAAGTTCGCAGGTCATCACCTATGTTGGCCGCATCGAGCAGTCATCGGCCTGGAAAGGCATTGGCCAGCTGATTACGGCGTTTGCCAAGGTTTTGCTTGTTCACCCGAGCGCTGTCTTGCAACTGGTGGGAAGCGGCGACGCCGTCGAAACGTACCGCAAAATGGCGCAGCGCATGGGCATTGGCAAGCAGGTGCATTTTGCGGGCGCCTTAACCGGCGATGCTTTGGCCCAGGCTTACCAGCGCAGCCGGGCGATTGTGCTGCCGTCGACCTCTGATTCGGAGTCGTTTGGGACGGTACTCATCGAGGCGATGGCTTCCCGGCGGCCGATGATTGGCTCGCGCATTGGCGGCATCCCGTACGTCATTGAAGACGGAGTGAATGGCCTGCTGGTGGCGCCAGGTCGGATTGATGAGCTAACCGATGCCATGGCAGAGTTGCTTGGCAATCATGCCTTTTGCGAGCGCCTGGCCGGCGCCGGGCTGAGCAAAGTCCAGCGCGAGTACACCAGGCACGTGCAGGTTACCAGATACATTCGTTTGTATCATGAGCTGGTGGCGGGGCGGCCGGCCATTGTCCAGCTGGCCAGCTACTACCCACCGCATCTGGGTGGTTTGGAGCGCGTGGCGATGG
>DATLVY010000103.1:0-4967 GCA_035576845.1 Candidatus Acidiferrum sp.
ATTGGAGCTATATTCCGAAGAAGCGCCTACTACCAACCACCGCCACCGCCACCACCTCCGCCGCCACCCGAAAAACCGCCGCCGCCACTGCCGCCGGACGTCGAACTGGCTGGGTCGCCGTACGATGCTACTTTGCTAAAGCTACTAATTGTCGCACTAAACATGGCCGCATTAAAAACGGCGCCGTTGCCGACATACCACGAGGGCACTTCGTGCACCGACTCATAGTATTGCCCGAGCTGTTTGTTCCAGCCAGTCTCTAGGCCAAACAACATGGCGTAAGGCAACACGCGCTCGTATAACTTAATCAGCTGGCGTTTGTCGTTGGTGTCGATTGGCGCACCTAATTTGAGGGCGCCCTCGGGGCTTTGCAACATCCGCAGCCGGTCGGTTTCGGCCACTTCGATGTACATAGACAACCCCTTAAGATACCGTGCCAGCGCCAAACCGGCGTCGGTTAGCGGCCGCAGCAGATACGACGACAGCAGCGTGCCAATTGCAACGGCTAGCAGCCACGGCGACAAGCTCAGCACGGCGGCCACCAGCACCACCAGCGCCGCCCGCCTAAACCAAGCCGATTGCTGCGCGTCGTAGGCTCGCAGCCCGTATTTACCAGCAATGTTTTTGCGGACTTTCCGGGGGTTATCGCTGAGTCTTAGGCTGACGCTTTGGTTATTTTTGAGTGTTGCCATATCCAGGCGCGCGCCAACGTTTGGCTCATTAAAAATGTCCTTTAACACCTCGCGCTCTTCGTCGCGCAGGTCGGCTATATCTTTGACGATCTCTAGTTCGTAATTGGCCGACACGAACAGCGATTTTTCCCGCGTCTGGTAAATTTTTAGGTAATGCCGGACTGCCAGATCGATAAGCTGGGCACTGAACATTCGGCTGGGTTGGTGCAAAATAATGCTCGAGGTCGACACACTGGCATCTTTCGGCGGCAGATACTCGGGCACGATGGTCGTAATTTCGGACAACCGGTTAGCGCGACGATACCAGCGCCAGGCAATCCCCGCAGCAGCCAGCGCCGCAACCCAAAACGTGACTACCAGCGAATCTTGCCACACCGTCACAAACACCTGCCACACCGACGGCTGATACTCTGTAAAAGTATGAGGCCCAAACCCAACCGCCAGGGTCACGTTCTCGTTTGGCCCAAGCTGCGTGGCACTGGCGGCAAATCCATCGCCTGCGGCCGTGACCACACACGTGCTCGTCGAGCCCTCCACCCCTTGGTAACAGCTTCGCTTACCAGTCAGCGCCTTAGCTACCGCACCGGCGATATGCAGCCGCACCGTCAACGTGTTAATCGGCACCACCCAGCCGGTTCCGTTAGTATCCCAGTAAAATTCGTCATCGTTCGTATCGTTAAAGTAGCGCGTCACATCGCGCTGAGTGTAAGTAATTTTGTAGACGTGCAGGCCGTGTACATAGGTGTTGGGGTCGCCGATTCTGAGCGTCGTGATATCGCTGGAATCGTAGGTAGCATACTCTAGCGGCTGATTGTTGGTGTCGGTTACCGATGCAACCTGCAGATTGGTTTCGTGCCCATCGTAGCTGCTTGGAATCGCCCGCTCGATGCCATGATTTTGGTCAGTGTCCGGGAACGCCGCACTGATCGTTTCGACCGTTTTAAGCGTCGATCGGCCAGCAGCATCCCGCCTGAGATAATAATCGATCTGATAATCTGGAATTGCGAAATCGTTAACGTTGCCGGCAGCAGACGCGCTTACTGGTACCAGGCACAGGAAGGCCAATAATAAAAAACCGTTTATAAATTTTTTCATGATTATAGTATAACAGAGGCTTACGGCGGAATTGCTGTGAGGGGCGCAATACCCAGGGGATGCTCGCCGAAACTAGCATGTTGATTTATATAAAGTATTATGCAATAATAAGTTTTAGCTGAGCTCAGCTCACGACTTTTTACATACATCAATCTTCAGCAGAAAGGTACACCAAGTATGACTACCGCAACCGGCTTTAAGATCCTCATATTGTCCTGTTACGACGACAAAAACCTTGCCCTAAACTTCCGGAATAACCTGCTTGGCAATTTGGTTCTGGGATACGGGCACACCGTTACCATCCCGGAGCCGGTTTATCTGGAGCAGCATATTGACATTCTCAGAAAAGAGTTATCTGGAGCTTCAATAGTGCTGATCTTCTACAGTGCCGACGCGGCCAGTATCTTCTATGAGAAAAAAGGGCTGCAAGAGGAGCTCGAGGGCCTACGGTCGACGCAAAAGTACATCTACTGGGTCGAGGCGCGAGCGTCAGATACCAGTGGCAGCGGCATTTCGTTCACGGTACCGGAACGCGGGGCCTTGAGTTCCCTTAAGCCTGTAGCGCGTGACCGTATGATACTGGCCATTGCCCAGCAATTGTCCCAAGATATCGATGCCTGGCTGATCGCTCGCGATGTCGAGCCACCTCTTACTCAGTCCTTGTCAACCGTTGTGCTGGAGTTGCCTTTGGGCAAGCAGACCTGCATATATTGCGGCCATAAAGAAATCGGAGAAACATGTCCCCGTTGTGGCAATGTGCCAAAGCAGACAACCCCAAAAACGGTTATTGTTATCGGGCCAGACTCGGCTGAGGACAAAGACAGGGTCGGGTCATTGGCTACACATTTTCATAGTCATGCTCGCGTGAAAGCTTTGGGCGTCTCGGGCTTTATGCATCGAAGCAAACTGGAACCGTTCTGCCGGGCTGCCGATCTGATTGTGCTGCTTGTAAGCCCAGACTTTCTCAGCGAGGCCTTGCTAGGGGGTGACTATCAGGGCGTACGTGCCGCATGGATACTGCTGCAAGAAAATCCAGGCTTACAGCGCAAATGCGTCCTGGTGCATCTTCGTCCCTGCCTCGCATCCAACTTGCTGCCGAATGTCGGATGGAGCTTCACCACTATCGCCTCAGAACGAGACGATATAGACACCTACGGCCTAGAACTTTCCCAGGCTCTGCAGCGTCTATAGTATCCCGCGATTCGTATGTAAACCCTGGCCAGACGGCACTCTATGAGTGCCTGAAGGCTGGGGTTTTATTGTTTTTGTTGTAGATTTCGCCATAGATAAGTTTGAGCTATTCAGCAACCGGCAGTTGCTGAATCACATCTCCTCGAGCTTCTCACCAAACGCCAATAAAAAAGCCCCGCCACACAGCCTAATAGCTGTGCAACGGGGCCTTTGCTAGGCAAGCTTAAACTCTTCCCACAGATCACCGAAGCGATCTTTGGGAACAAAACTTGCTAAGGCAGTAAAGGATTCAATATTCCACGACGTAATCGCCTCGAGCGACATTTCCTGCAGGCGTATGTCTCGCCTCCGGGTTGTTTCGTCGAGCGCAATTGCCTCCAGAGTCTGGTACGCTGCGTCGTCGAGTGCATTGTAGATTGCCGGCTGACGCAGTGCGGCATCGGCAAGGTCGGAGACAGCCTGGGCACGAACGTACTGTTCCAGCCAGGTAGACTCTTCGGCAAGCAGACGCTCACCTTCCGGCAGCCACTCGTCAAACCTAGACTCACGGAAGCTCGACGCATAGTAGCGCGCCTTGCCGCACAACGAGTCGGCTAGTTGTGCCTGCACCGCCCTGGCATGTTCTCGTCTTGCCTCGTAAGCGGCGTACCGCAGGAGCTCGGGTTGACGTATGGCGATCTCTTCAATGACCGCCTCGCGCAAAGCTTCCGCTTCCTCCTGGGTATTGCACCAGGTCTCGCTAAACGCAGTACGATCACTTGAGTAAGATGACTTTATCGACCATGTGCCAAACTTTTTCTGCGGCTCACCCGTGAGGGCATCATCACCGTACGCTACTTCGCACACTGGCGGGGGAACCATACCGATGGTAACCTGAGTTGGAAGCTGCAGATTTGGCCTGGTAGTGGCCTCCCAGCGTTTGTGGGCAAGGTAGTCAGCGACGCTGCGCTTTAGGGCAACCAGATCTGAGTGGTAGTAGGCTGCGTGGTTCTCGAACAGGTAGACAGCCATTTGTAGCGTCAGCCCAGGGAATACCAGCGCGTCTGGTATGGCGCGCAGCACTTCGAGGCTGAAGTTTTGAAATGGAATCCGGACTATTGCTTCTCCTTTTTCCGGGTTGTAGCGTACCCTGAACGAACAGCCGCCTATGCAAATGGTTTCCGGGCGCCCGAGCTTTTCGAGTTGCGTTTTAAGCCTCGACTCGTCAAGCGGCTTCATGGCAAAAGCGCTGAAGTCTTGCAACTCTTGTAGCACCAAGATGCCGTGAGCCCAAAGTACTCGCTCGTAAAAGGTCACCAGGTCAGTCATTGGCAGCAGTGTCCGTCCGACGCTTGCGTTGATGCGCGAAACGCGCTCGTGTTGTGCCTTGTTCGCGTTCACGATTTCGTCCAAACCAGCAAGCTTGGTGTCACCGCGAGCTACATGTTCAGCGAGCTGGCGAATGAGCACGCTCATCCAGTTCGGTTCAACCTGCTGAATTGGAACCTTCATGCGCACAGGGGCGCCAAACGGCTTGCCGGCAAACACATCACTCAGCTCAATCGGTATCGTGTTGCTGCTAAAATCGGCGTAGTGTAGGTTGGTTTGCCGAGTAGCAAGGTTCGCCATAATGCGCTCCCTGCCAATAACGGTTCCCTCAAACTGCACTAGCTCCGGTTGGTCTGCGTTTAAATTGACAAAACGTAAAGCACCTAGCACATATTCAAACTTTCCACCCGCAAGTGCACCCTGAGCCACCGGCGAAGCCGATGAGGACTCAATGAGTTGCAGCGACTGCGTCTCTATAATGAGATCGACAAAAAGTTGGATCTGTGTTTTGGTGACGGGTTTGAGCGTACCAGGAGTTGGCAGCTCACGCCGCAGGTGATGGTAGCAAGCGCGGCTCACGGTGAAGAAATCGTGTAATTCCTGCACATCGACGCCCCTATCTTCACACCATCTGATTGTGTGCTGAGACGTCACATAGCCTGGCCGATCAGTTCGCTCAGT